>WFYP01000017.1 GCA_015490055.1 Nitratifractor sp. | reverse complement strand
TAATGCATACTTTGAATAAGGCATAACAAAGTTTCTAATTCTTAACTTATATGGGCTTCTTCTTTCATTTTTTTTAGAAAAAAACGAAACAAAAAAATCGCACAAGAAATGAGATTTTCGGGAGATTTATTTAATTTCCGTTAAAAATGCAAAACTCAGCCTATCGGTTTCAGACAGTTGCATTTTCTTAACACTGCAATTAAAAAAATCTCTTTTTCTGAAAATCTCAAATTGTGCAGTAATAGCAAATAAATTTGCTGTATGATTTCTCTTACATGCTAGTTTGCTCTAGTATTATTTTACCATTACTTACCTGTGCTGTTATCTTCGCTCTCACAGCTTGGCTCTTCTATTGGGTTGTAGGTGCAACCTTCGTCGCCACTTAGGTTTAGTTTTGGCTGGAACTGGTTTTGACTTTGTGTCGGCTCGGTTGGCTCTTTGGTTTGTTGCTCCTCTTTTGGGGCTTTTTTAGAGTAGTGCTCTATAATTTTTTTGTCGCCTACTAGAACTTTGTAGCTATCGTCTTTTTTCTCTATTGCTATTGGTATTTTAGTTATGTCTAAACTCTTTGCAAAGTAGAATGCGTTTGTGTCTTCGGCTTTTATTGTTTTGTATTTTATACCCTCTTTGTTTAAAAATGCTTTTGTTTTTTTGCAGTGTGGGCAAGTTTTAGAAGCTATTAAATACAAGCCATTTTGTGTAACTAGCTTCTTGTTTTTTGGGATTGATAAGATAGAGAAAGCTACAAAAATAGATGCTATTGTTGGTATTGTGTATATAAAAACTCTTATATTTGCATTTAGTAAAATTAGTAGTAAAAAGCTGTAAACGCCAAGGCAGAATTTGCAAACTTCTGGGTTTAGGTTTAGTTGAGATGTTATTAAAAGTGTCTCAAAAGCTACCATTGCTACAGCCACTACAACATATAGTGTCTCTGCCATTTTAGATTTTATTAAAGATAGTATTACTAAAAATAGTGCCCCTGCTATGCCTAAGTAGTTTAGGTATGTGCTGTTAAACTTAAGCAATTCGCCTGCTAATTCGCACCCTGTGCTTGAACATAGCTCAATATTTTTTGCTTTTAAAACCGTATCTACAATTATATATATAGCTAATAAAAGTGGTAGTATGCTTCTTAATTTTGCTCTCATATATTCTCCTTATTTGTCGTTTATAGAGTCGGCTATCTCTTTTGCTTTTGCTTTTGCTACCTCTACATCGTCGTCGATTACTAACGATACTGCAAGGCGTCTGCCCTTGTGGCTCTCTGGTTTGCCAAATACTCTAACAAAAGAGTGTGTAGTGAATGCCCAATCTGGCACCTCTATAATAGGGGCTTTAGATTCGCTTTTTGCCTTATAAGCACCACTTGCACCTGGGCTAAAGAATGTATAGTTTAGTGGTAAGCCAAGTACGGCTCTTAAGTGCAGGGCAAATTCGCTTTGGCTTTGAGTAATTAGCGTTACCATACCTGTATCGTGAGGGCGTGGGCTTAGTTCGCTAAAGTAAACTTCGTCGCCCTTAACAAAAAACTCTACACCAAAGATTCCACGACCGCCTAAGCCATCGGTTACAGCTTTTGCAATATCTTGTGCTTTTTGTAAAGCTACATCGCTCATAGGCATTGGTTGCCACGACTGTACATAGTCGCCATCTTGCTGAATGTGTCCGATTGGTTCGCAAAAGATTGTCTCTTTTTCGTTTCTGGCTGTTAGTAGCGTAATTTCGTAGTCGAATTTAATAAACTCTTCTACAATTAGCTCGCTTGCATCGCCTCTTGCCTCTTGTGCAATTTCGAACGATTTTTCTATATTGTTAGCACTTTTTGCGATAGATTGCCCATGCCCTGAGCTACTCATAACCGGCTTTATAACGCATGGGAACCCAATTTTATCGGCTGCCTCTTTTAGCTCGTCTAGCGTTTTTACAAAGAAGTATTTGCTTGTTTTTAAGCTTAAATCTTCGGCTGCAAAACGGCGGATGTTTTTGCGGTTCATTGTCTTATTTACCGCTTCGGCATTTGGAATTACATGAAAACCTAGCTCTTCGGCATCGAAAAGTGCTTCGATACTAATTGCCTCTACCTCTGGGAGTATATAGTTTGGCTTATAGCGTTTAATAACTTCTAAAAGTGCCTCTCTATCTTGCATATCTACAACTACCGCTTCGTTTGCAACAAGTTGTGCAGGGGCATACTCGTACTTATCTACAGCGATAACTTCGATACCAAGTCGTTGAGCCTCGATAGCAACCTCTTTACCTAACTCGCCTGAGCCTAGCAACATTATAGATATTGAATTCTCTTTTAGTGGAGTTGTGAAAGTCATAGTTTTCCTTTTTTACGGATTATAATATAGGATTTTACCGAAAAAAATTAATAAACGATTAAAAAATTGGATTGTTTAGGTGAATAGTTATTTTTTTGAAGTTGGGGCAAAAGCCCCAAGAGTGATTACAGTCTTGATTCGTATCTTCTAAGCATATAAAGCTTTTTAAGAATTTTCTTTCTAGTTGCAATTTTCTCTTTTTTGCGTCTTTCGGCAGGCTTTTCATAATGTTGTCTAGCTCTTGCCTCAGTAACGATTAGGTTTCTGTCGCATTGTCTTTTGAACTTGCGGTATGCATCGTCGAAGTTATCTCTACTTCCTACTAAAATTCCTGGCATTAAAAATCACCCCCTTCCATTTTCAAATTAAACACTTTGCGTTTAATTTAGCTAAGAGCATAGGGCTGAGAGCTTAGAGCTAATAAGGTGGCTTTGCCTCTTTTTAATAAAAAAAGTAACGAAGTTACACAATTAGCTCTATGCTCTGAGCACTTAGCTCTAAGCTTAAAAAAACGCAGTGTTTTAAAAATTGCTTGCAATTATACAAGATTTATATTAAAATAATAGGAACTTTTACCAAATGGGGCAAAAAATGCAAAAACTTTTTAAGAGTTGCTATGAACTAGATAGAAAATGCTACGAAAAATATGGATTAAACGAAGATATATTAATGGAGCATGCGGCAAGCTCTATGGAGAGTTTTATAAGAGGTAAATTTGATGCAAATAGCACTATTTTAATAGTCTGCGGTGCAGGTAATAATGGTGCAGATGGTATTACACTTGCTAGACTTTTGCATCGAGATTATCGAATTAAACTATATATTCCCTTTGGCGTAAAAAGCGATATGGCAAAGATTCAGCTAGAGAGAGCTAGCTTAGTTGGTGTAGATTTGGTAGAAGAGATTAGTAGTTGTGATGTTGTGGTAGATGCCCTGTTTGGTGCAGGATTAAATCGAGAGTTAAACAGCCAAGCAGTAGCAATAGTAGAAGCTATGAACGAGCTAAACGCTTATAAAATTGCTTGCGATATTCCAAGCGGAATAGATGAGAGTGGAAACCCAAGCCCTACTGCTTTTAGAGCCGATACAACAATAACTATGGGTGCTTTAAAAGAGGCTCTGTATAACGATTTGGCAAAAGATTTTGTAGGCGATGTAATGCTAGCAAATTTAGGAGTTGCTAGAGAACTTTATGAAGATGTAAGCGAGACTTATCTATTAGAAGCTAGCGATTTTAAGCCTCCAATTAGAGATAGTAAAAATTGCCACAAAGGAAGCTTTGGACACGCTTCGATATTTTGCGGACAAAAAGAGGGTGCAGGTATAATTAGTGCAACAGCAGCAGCAAGATTTGGGGCAGGACTTACAACTTTAGTAGTGCACGAAAAAGTAAATTGCCCACCATTTTTAATGAGATCAACTACTACACCAAAAAATGCTACAGCCATTGCCATAGGTATGGGGCTTGGTAACTTTTTTGAAGAGGAGCTTTTAAATAAAGAGGTAATAAATAGCGATACTCCAATAGTTTTAGATGCCGATGCCCTCTATAAAAAGGAGCTTTTAAATATAATAAAGCAAAATCGAGAAGTTGTAATAACACCACATCCAAAAGAGTTTGTATCGGTTTTGAAACTGCTTAAAAATATAGATATAACCATTAAACAAGTGCAAGAGAACCGCTTTAAACTAGCACGAGAGTTTAGTGCTAAATTTCCAAATGTTACGCTACTTTTAAAAGGGGCAAACACAATTATTGCAAAAAATGGCGAGCTGTATATAAACTCTTTAGGAAGCTCGGTTTTAGCAAAGGGTGGAAGTGGCGATGTGCTAAGTGGGCTTATTGTCTCGCTTTTAGCCCAAGGTTACACAGCAAAAGATGCAGCAATTAATGGCTCTCTAGCACTTGCTCTTGCTTCACAAAAATTTGATAAACCTAACTACTATCTCCTGCCTACAGATATTATAGATTTACTTGCGGAAATTGCATAATGATGACAAATAAACAATTTTTTGCATACTCTGCTTCAGCTGGTAGTGGTAAAACATATGCCCTAGCTCTGCGTTATATTGCACTGCTTTTTTTAGAGCAAAACCCTAGCGAAATACTAGCCGCAACCTTTACAAAAAAGGCTGCAAACGAGATGAAGCAAAGGGTTTTGAAGCTTCTTAAAAACTTAGATAAAGAGCAAGGCTTTGTAGATAGTTTGGTTAGTGAATATGGGCTAGATAGAGAATTTATTTTGAAAAATCAGCCCAAAATTCTAAGCCGATTTTTAAAGAGCCAAAACCATATTGTAACGCTAGATAGCTTCTTTAGCTCGATACTTCGCTCGTGTGCTTTGCATATTGGGCTAGAGCCAGACTTTAGCATAAAAGATAGGGGGCAAAAGGCACTAAACGAAGAGTTTTTAATAGACTTAGAGAGATATGGAGAAATGCAGAGCTTAGTAAAGCTATCTATAAACTTAAACAAACGAAAAAGCGAAGATGTAGTAGAGCTTTTAAATAGCTTGTATCAAATAGATGCTCTGCTTCCAGAAGCTGAGTATAGAGTTTGCAACCTAGAGCCAATAGCTAAAGAGATAGATGCTTTAAGAGTTCAGCTTTTGGAGTTGGTGCAAAATGTTGGGGCAAGTGCAAGTGCAATTAAAAACTTTGAAGAGTGCGAGTTAAAAGAGTTTGTAAAAAAGGGTGTTTTTGACAAAGAGAGCCTAAGCGAGCATAGGTTTTATAAAAAATATATCGAAAAAGAGCCACAAATAGATACTCTGTTTTTAGACTTAAAAGCCAAAATTGCAACTTACCATAAAGAGTTAGAGGGCACAATACTGCATTATCTGTTTAAGATATTTGATAGATACAAAAATGTAAGAATCGAGCAAATAAGAGCAAAGAGCGAGTTAAACTTTAACGATATTTTATACTTTACCCACCGCCTGCTAAGTAGCGAAATTACTAAAGAGTTTTTGTACTTTAAGCTAGATACAAAATTTAAACATATACTGCTAGATGAGTTTCAAGATACATCTGCACTGCAATACCTGATTTTAAAGCCACTAATAGATGAGATATTTGCAGGAGTAGGGCAGAGCGATTTTAGAACATTTTTCTATGTTGGCGATGTTAAGCAGTCGCTCTATCGCTTCCGTGGAGGGGTAGAGGAGCTGTTTGAATATATTGCTAATGAGTACGGTATAGAAGTTGCAACGCTAGATACTAACTACAGAAGTGCAAGGCTAATTGTAGAGAAAACCAATAGCTGGTTTAAAGGCAAAATACCAAACTTTGTAGAGCAAAAAGCAAAGAGCGAAACAGCTGGTTTTGTGCAAGTACTAAGAAGCGAAGAGCCAAAGCAGGTGACAAAAGAGAAGGTAGAATTTTTACTAAATAGTGGCGTGGCATTAGAAGATATTGCTATTTTACTATTTGCAAACAAAGATGGAATTGCAATGCAGGAGTATTTAAAAAGCTTTGGTATAGATTCGCAACTTAAAACATCTAGTTCGCTTAGGTTTAACCAAAAAATAGCTGCGCTTGTTGGGGTGTTAGAGTATTTGGTTTATGGCGAAGAGATTTATATAGAACCATTTAAACAAAAATTAGGCTTGGAGAGTGTGGACTTTAGCTGGTTTAAAAGCTATTTATGCCCATTTGATGCACTAGAGCGAATAGTTAAAGAGTATAGCTACTTTGGAGGCGATTTAAATATCTTAAAACTGCTAGATTTTGCAAAAGGCTTTAGCACAATCGAGAGCTTTTTAGATGAGTTTAGTACCTCTAATATCGAACTAGCCAAAGAATCTAAAGGTGGCTTGCAAATTATGACAATCCACGGCTCTAAAGGCTTAGAGTTTAAACATGTAATAGTTGCCGACCGTTTTGGTGGCAGACCACCTAGCCGAGATATGTTGCTTTTTAAAAACTCTACGCCAATTAAGATAGATAAAGTATTTTACAAACACTCTAAAAAAGAGAACTTTATACCACAATATGCTACCGCTTTGCAAAAAGAGAAAGAGCTACAAGAGAAAGATAAACTAAACTTGCTATATGTTGCCTTAACGCGTGCAGAGCTTAGTATGATAGTAGTACAAAAAGATAAATCCTCAGAGTTTAAAGTACTAGAGCTAGAAGATGCAACATATGGCAAAATAGAGCCAGAACGCAAAGAGCCAAAAGCAGAGCTGGCCCCACTTGCAACGCATATTAGCAGTTACGGACGCCAAGAGGTAGAAAGCGTAGAGACCGAAGAGAGTGAACTAATGGACTACAACGCCCTAAACTTCGGAGAAGCCTTGCACTACTGCCTAGAGATGCTAGATTTTAAAAACCCAGCAAGCATAAATGTAGCCATCCAAGCCGTAACCAACCGCTACGGCTCTAAGCTAGAGCCATGGCAGATAAAAAGCATAGAAAAAAGAGCTAACAATTTACTAGCTAACCAAGAGTTTTATGGGCTGATAGATGAGACCAAACTACTAAAAGAACAACCAATAGTCTACAAAGAAAAATTCTACCAATTAGACTTGCTAGCCAAAGGCAAGAACAAAAATATAATATTCGACTACAAAAGCTCCAAAAACTTCGCCAAAAAACACACCGAACAAGTTGCTAACTACGTGGAGGCACTAAAGAGTATAGAAAATAAAGAGTGTGAAGGTTATATTTTGTATATGCTAGAGAGTGGGGTCGAGATAGTAAAAGTGTAAATGTTTATGAACATTTACAACTTTTTTTGACTTGCATATCTAAAAATAGTATAGAAAATTAGAGTCATAAGTCTAAAAATGCTATTTAAAATTAGAGTTATAAGTCTAATTTTGATATAATAAGGGATATTTGTGTTAAAAGGTTTTTAAAATGAAGCTAAATGAGCTAAGAGAGTATCAACGAAAGCTTTTCGAGGTTAATAATTTTACTTATAAAAGATACTTTCATAAAAGCATTAATCTTAATAAAAAGCTTGTAGGTATTGTAGGTGCTAGAGGTGTGGGTAAAACTACTTACCTGATACAATATCTAAAAGAGCTAGAGTTGCCTTTTTCTAAAAAGCTCTATATTAGTGCAGATATCTTAACTATTCCTTCTTTATTTGAGGTTGCTAATGCCTTTAGCAAAGAAGATGGCGAAGTTTTAGTAATTGATGAGATACATAAATATAAAGATTTTGAAAATGAGTTAAAAAAGATATACGATTTGTTAAATCTTAAAGTAATTTTTAGCGGAAGTAGTGCATTAAGTATAGATAACTCAAAAGCCGACCTTAGCAGACGAGCAGTGCTTTATACTGTTTATGGTATGAGTTTTAGAGAATTTATTGAGCTAAAAAAAGATATAACACTTCCTAACTATTCACTAGAAGAGATATTAGCAAATCATATAGATATAGCTTATGAATTATTGCAAAAATTTAACATGACACTTCTTTTTAGAGAGTATATTAAAAGTGGCTACTATCCATTCTATTTTGAAGATACAGAAGATTATCTATTGCGTTTAAACCAGACAGTAAATACAGTTATCGAAGTGGATATTCCTGCAATCTTTCCTATAGATTATAGCAGTATTCAAAATTTAAAAAAATTGGTTAGGCTTATTTGCGAATCGCAACCTTTTACGCCAAATATTAAAGAGCTTTTGCTAAAGATGGATATGAAAGATAACTATAAAGGACTTTACAGATTTTTAGAGTATTTAAACCGTGCTAAAATATTAACTACCATCAAATCTAAACATAAAGGCGATAATATATTTACAAAACCTGATAAAATATATCTAAACAATACCAATTTGCACTATGCCTATTGCAATAAAAGTGAAATTGGAACTTTAAGAGAGATTTTTGTATCCAGTATGCTTATACCAAACCATACAGTTCAAACTGCTAAAAAAGGCGACTTTTTGATAGATGAAAAACATATTTTTGAAGTTGGTGGTAAAAATAAAGGCTTTAAGCAGATAAAAGATGTGCCAAACTCTTATGTCGTGGCTGATGATATAGAGATAGGAAGTGGCAATAAAATCCCGCTTTGGCTGTTTGGGTTTTTGTATTAACGATTATCGTGAGGAATAAATTAGCCGTCCTTGTTCCCAAATTGTATTTGGGAGTATATGAGCTTATTGTTACTTTATTAGGTTTTGCTTTAGTTGTATATGTTCCCAAATGCAATTTGGGAACAAGAGAAAAAAGGCGACTTTTTAATAGATGATAAATATCTTTTCGAAGTAGGTGGCAAAAATAAAGGCTTTAAGCAGATAAAAGATATGCCAAACTCTTATGTTGTTGCTGATGATATAGAGATAGGAAGTGGCAATAAAATCCCGCTTTGGCTATTTGGGTTTTTGTATTAACGATTATCGTGAGGAATAAATTAGCCGTCCTTGCTCCCAAATTGTATTTGGGAGTATATGCGCTTATTGTTACTTTATTAGGTTTTGCCTTAATTGTATGTGTTCCCAAATGCAATTTGGGAACAAGAGAAAATAGGCACAGTTAGAGAAAGTTTTTTCGCAAATCAAGTGTCGGCAGTACATGATATAAAAGTCTCTTCTCAAGGCTATTTTTTGGTGGATGAAAATTATATTTTTGAGGTTGGTGGTAAAAACAAAGGCTTTAAACAGATAAAAGATATGCCAAACTCTTATGTTGTGGCTGACGATATAGAGATAGGAAGTGGCAATAAAATCCCGCTTTGGCTGTTTGGGTTTTTGTATTAACGGTTGACTTCACCGACAGGTTTACCTGTTCGGTGCTAGGTTTTGTTGTGTTAAGTTCAATACTCATGTATATCACCAAAAATCGCTTCGATTCCATTTTGAAAATTAGTAATTTCATCAATGTACAAAATTCGCAAATTTTTTATAGCACGTGAACATGAGACATACAGTAAGTTTTTTGTATTGATGAATTTCTCTAGGTTATCACCAGTTAAATTACTTTCATTTGAGTAATTATTAAAATAGTAAGGAAATTTATTTGAATCAAATCCAAATTTGTTTTGCATCACTATGACAACATTTTCATACTCTTCACCTTTTGTACCATGATAAGTATGATAAATAATCTCTTTATTTTCGATCTTGTTTACAAATTCAAACCAAGCAATATATTCGTCAAAATCTACTTCCAATAACTCATAAATAGTTTGTCTTGCACTCTCAATTGCATCATCTTCAACGTTTGGAAATAATCTACTTAACATGTGATCTATTGGCGAATCTGTTGTGACCACTTCGAGGTCAAATAACTCTTCAATTACTCTTTTAAAATTTTGAATTTCTGTTTCAGAATATATGTGGAGTATTGACTCGACAAAGTTTTTTAAAGAACTTCTATTTATTGATCTTAGAAGCACAATTAGTTCTTTTAGTTTTGCAAAAGTGAGATGCTTGTATGTCTTTTCACTTAAAATATCAATAATAGGAGTTTTTGGATTTTCAATTTTTTGTTTGAAATCAACTAGTCTGTAAAGTAAATTTGGGATTTCTCCAAGTTTTGACAAATCGTGACTTAAAATCTCGGTAGTAACACTATTCCAGTTTGTCTTGTAATATGGCGTCGCTTTTAGTTTTTGAAAAATATTTTCAAACTTATTGTATTTTGCGACAAGTTCGTTCGTCAGCACTAAACAATGCAATTTATTATCTTGGTTTATTTCCCATTCTGCTTGATAGTGCTCAATAAAGTCATCGATAGAATCTTCACTTCCCTGATAAAACACAACCGATCCACCATCTGCATCACTATAAATTGACACTTGATTAATAGTGTCATTTCGTATTGTATTTATGACCTGAATAATTTCATTAGTAGAACGTCTATTGAACCTTTTATCTATGGCAGTCAATCCAGTGTGCAATTCGAAGATTCGCTTTCCAACGCCAGTATCATAAATATTTTGAGCTGTATCTCCAAAATAACCGATGAAAAGATTGTGATTTATTTGTTGAGAGTGATCATCCAGCAATTTTAATATTCGAATTACTTTTTCAGCAGTATCTTGATACTCATCCACAAGTATAAAGGGATATTTATCAATGATAATCTGCTTGACCATGTCATATCTATCTATGAGGCTATATGCATATTCTAAAAGAGTATCATGACTGATCATCATTTTATGAAGTCTGTCATTATTGTATCTTGCGTCATAGACGACTTGTTTGTATTCTCCCTGTTCAATCTTTTCAAGACAAATCTGATAATTTTTAATTTTGTAGAGTTTGCCGATAAGAGATTTGAAATTACTTACGTTTCCTAGTAAACCATGAAATTCTTCATTTAAAAAGTCTTTGATGGCTGTTTTAAATCCTGCTGCATTTTTGTCTTTGTTTTGATAATAGATGCTTTTGCTTTCAATCATCAAATCAATAAAAGTAACTTTGTCATGAATGTCGCGATAGACTTGGAACTTTGCTTCTGTATCCAACTCACTTTGAATGATTTCTAATTCTTCACTGAGCTTTTCGATATGAATTTCTACTAACTGTTTTCGGTAGGGACTGATTAAATCCCATAACCTTTCATGAATAGTAGAGACTTTTACTAATTTTGTATTTCCTAGTCTTTCTTTTATCTCATTTGTAGCAACATTGGTGTAAGTAATACAGATAATATTTTGATTGTGGTGTGCAAGCTTTTCGGCCTTGTTATTTATGATATATTTTAGGCTCTCAATAAGTGAATATGTTTTACCAGCTCCTGCGCCAGCATTGAAAATAATATTTTGATAGCTCTCTATAGCATCAAAAATATTCTGCTGGATTTGTTTTTCCTCCTGAATTGCTTCTGGTGATTCTTGAGTTAAACTCATGCTTCAACCTCTTGAGTTTCTTCGGCAGGCTTTAATTCATTTTTTAACCAGTCAAGTGCATCTTGAATGTATCCTGGTAAAGCAGGAACTTCATCACCATCATTTTTTATACTAAGCTGATACAAGAGCTCGTTTGCAAAGTCACTTTTACTACTTGATAATTTTATCTGCAATTTATAGGAGGCACTTAATAAGTTTGTCCGATTTTCAGGTTCACCAACGATGTCCCGGTATATTGTCGGCTTTATATTTTTCAAGACTTTATTCAATATTTCGTTCTCAAAATTACGGAGTATAAAAGCTTCTTCAAAACTTGTGGCAAAGAAATTCTCAATCTGCTCTGATTGGAAAGTTAGATATAAATTATTAATATTAAAACAATTTCTAATTGAAGAGATATCATCACCTTCATTGTATTTTACGACTGTCTTATTTGTCGTTTTTTTATTTTCTAAACTTTCAATTTGAACAAAGTTGTCTTTTTCATCTTTGGTCCTTTTTATATCTAGATCTGTAATGACAATAGTTGGGATTTTTAGCAAATGGATGAGACTGTGGTACACAAGTCCATGGGCACCGTTGATATTGAAAATACTAATATAATATTTACTTAGTTCATCATTTTGATCTATGTAGTATGAGAGTAGCGTCTCTTCAGTAA
>WFYP01000016.1 GCA_015490055.1 Nitratifractor sp. | reverse complement strand
TATACACCTTTTTATTAGATTTAGATGCTATTTAGGTTACAAATTTTTTAAGAGTGATGTTTATGGTAAACTGTTGTTGTAAGAATACAAGCTTAACAATTTATTGTTTTAGGATAAAATATGATAGATGAAATTTTTAACAAATATACAGAGTTTGCATTTATAAGAAACAGTCTTTATAGCAACAATTACACTAAAGAGTTAGAAAATTATATAGATGAAGTTGCACAAACAATCAGCAAAAAGAGTAAGCTAGAGATGAGATTAAAAAAGAAAACTATACAATCGCCTCATACCTCTTTGGGCTTATACATAATTTACCAAAAAATAGTACTAATTTTGATGAAAAGCAGTTTTATGAGTATGATTTTTTTGATTTTTATGAGCATATGTTAGATAACAACAGACTAGATATTTTAAAAACTGTTATGCAAAAAATATCACGAAATCTTATAGGTTAAATTATGATTATAGAGCAAATCGAACAGGATATTTTAAAAGAGTTTCAAAAATACTGCCCTAAGTTAAAAGATGCGGTTGATAACTCTTTAAAGAATTTGCAAAGCATTAAAAGAGAGTTTACGGGTGTTGGGGTATTTGCAGAGTTTATTTATAAAGAGAACTTCGATAACCTTGAGAGCCAAAGATACTCTATCTTAGAGATTCGCTCAAAAGAGTTCGAACACCCTTGCTGGGTTGATATTATCTTTTATGAAAATGGCTTGATTAATTATATAGAAATTGGTATGGGAATGCGAGAGTATAAATATCCAAAAGAGTATGAGTTTGGAATTCTTAAGAGTAATGTTATAATAGATATTGATGATTAAAAATAGTAAGAGGGTCTATCATCACTTTTGAATTTTTCTAATCAATAGAGTTTTATAGAAACTTGAGAACTTTAGTGTATAGTATCTTAAGAAATATGATATAATTAACCATATTGCATTTAAAGGTGATTCCATGTATAAAAAATTTTACAAAATTTTACTTATATTGATAGTATTTATTATAAACGGATGTGTTTCTACCCATTTCTTAAAACCAAATAAAGAGATTAAAGAAAACAACGGTGTTGCCGTAATAGCTTTAGTAAATGACAAAAGCGAAGTAACAGCATTAAACGGTGGTGTAACATTTCATAAAATTGGTAGCAAAGATAACCATTACATTAATGCAGAAAACGATTACAACCCGTTTGACAATGATTTTAAATTTATTAAAAATGTCCGCGGGCGTGTTCTTGCTATTGAACTTCCAGCAGGAAATTATGCACTGACAAATTGGTCTATGGCAAATTATGCAACAAGTTCTTATATTCTCCCTAAAAAAGCAGAACCTATATATTTTACGGTTAAACCGCATACCGTAACCTATTTAGGACATTTCCTCTTTAAAACAAAATATGAGGGCAAAGATTTATTTAACCGCCCTGTAGCAAGCGGAGGAGAAGTTGTAATAACAAATCAGGCAAATATAGATATGACAATTGCAAAAAGAAAATATCCAAATATTAAAGCACTGCCTGTTAGCACTCAAGTTAAACCGATAAGTTCTTGGAAGCAGAATTATCTAAACGATTAATTCTTTGTCCAAGTAAAATTATTTTTTATTTAAGCAATCAGAGTGCCCTTGAAGCCAATATCTAATACTCCTTTTTATATTAAGCTCTTTACATCCGCTTAATCCGCACTCATAAGTTCCTTCTGTAACTTCAATTTTATTATTTTTAAAATCTAAAATAATAAATGGCTCTGTTAAGCCTATGTCGGGTGCAAATCTGTGAAATGTAATTTGATTGCCGTCGTGTGCTTTTACAGCTATGCCGTCTGAAAACAAACTCCAATCTTTTTCATAACATTTTTTTGATTGTTGATATACCAAATTAAAAGCTTTATTCATATTTTGGTTATAAATATTTAAATACCCTTTTGGCGTAGGCTCTCTTATACAACCAACCAATAAAAAAAGTATTGCTATGAGAAAAAAATTTTTACGCATAAAAATTCCTTGTAGTTATGTAATCCCTTATTTCAACTTAAAGCCAATATAATCATAAAATATTTATCATAATCAAATTTATCGAGACCGTACCGTATTTTGTGCAAAGTAATTTTCATTATACAAAAATTACCTTATAAACTGTAGTGCCTAATATTTTTACAAAAAAACAATATAATGTTCTGTTATTTGGGGCTAATAGGTGAAGTTAGGACAGTTAGTCCCACAAAATATGTTGTTGCCTATGAAAGACTTCATAAAATTGTGGATATGGTATCCTGTTGAACGCAGGTTTTAACTTTTCGTTTTTTTAGCTCTTCTTTTTGGGATTGTGTCATTTTGTAACTTATTTAAAAGTATTGCAAGCTTTTAAATTGCCAGTTTTGAAGCCTCTTAAGAACCATTCTACTCTCTGTTTAGATGTTCCATGGGTGAAGTTTTCTGGTGTTACATAGCCTTGTGCTTCTTTTTGTAACGTGTCGTCGCCTATTGAGCCGGCTGCTTGGATTGCCTCTTCTACATCGCCTGGTTCTAATTGGTGGAATTTAGTCTGTGCGTAGTGTCCCCAAACGCCTGCGTAGCAGTCGGCTTGTAGTTCTACTCTAACTTGTAGTGCGTTTGATTTTACTGTATTTTGCCCACCCCAGCTCTGTTTTAATCTTTGTACTTTATTTAGAGTTCCTAGCATATTTTGGATGTGGTGTCCTACTTCGTGTGCTAAAACATAAGCTTGTGCAAAGTCTCCAGGTGAGTTGTGTCGGCTTGCTAATTCGTTAAAGAAGCTTAAGTCTAAGTAAACTTTTTGGTCTGCTGGGCAGTAGAATGGTCCCATATTTGCAGATGCAATTCCGCAACCACTTGTGGTTCTTCCATTAAAAAGTACCATTTGAGGTGCTCTATATTTAATTCCATATTTAGGTAGAACTTGACTCCATACATCTTCGGTGCTTGCTAGAACTTTTTTAATAAATATTGCCGATTTTTCATCTTGTTTACTACTTGAAGTGTGTGAAGTGCTACCTTGGGTAACTAATGATAGAGGATTAAAACCACTAAAGTAAGCAACTGCTCCAATAGCTATTAGTGCCCAGCCAAATTTTGTTTTGAGTAAGCCTCTAATTAATGGCCAAATAAACATAATAGTTCCAATAGATGGAACACCTCGACCAAAACCACCAGCGAAACCACCGCTAGAGCCTCTTCTGTCATCTACATTTGAGCTTTCTCTTTCGTCATCTAATCGCATAATATTTCCTAAAGTTAATAAATTGATACTATTTTATCAAAAAAACTTTTAACGCTATAAATATCTAACAAAAAAGTGTTTCTAGCAGTTACATAAACTTTTAAAAGTTACTAAAAAACTCAAATTCAAATTTCTATTAACCAAATATCTGTTAATATGAAGAACTTTAGGTGCCCTGCTGGGCTCCTATATATTGGTATATCAAAACTTTAAAGGGGTAGAAATGACACATATTGCTACACAACATCCCTACTTTGGGGCGTTTGTACTATTTGTTCTAACAGCTGTTGCATTCCCTGCGACGCTATTTTTAGCAAGACTTGTAAGTAGAAGACTTGCGAAACTAGATACAGAGAAGCTTAAGCTTTCGATTTATGAGTGTGGACCTGAGCCAGATAGACAGCCAAACACTATTTCGGTACAGTTTTACCTGATAGCTCTACTATTTATTCTGTTTGATGTAGAGATTGTATTTATGTTCCCATGGGCTTTAGATTTTAAACCTCTTGGAGCGTTTGGATTAGTTGAGATGATTCTATTTATCGTATTGTTAGCAATCGGATTTGTATATGCATGGAAAAAAGGAGCGTTAGAATGGCACAGCATCAAGTAAATTATGCCTCTTCAGGGGGATTACCAGTAGTTTTAACATCTGCTGATCATCTTATTAACTGGGGGCGTTCGAACTCGCTTTGGCCTCTAACTTACGGATTAGCTTGTTGTGCGATTGAGATGATGGCATCTGGTGCATCGAGATTTGACTTCGATAGAATGGGTGTAATATTTAGAGCATCTCCAAGACAAGCGGATGTTATGATTTTAGCAGGAACGCTAACTAAAAAGCATGCAGAGTTTACAAGAAGACTTTACGACCAAATGGCAGAGCCAAAATGGGTAATTAGTATGGGTTCTTGTGCAAATACTGGTGGTATGTTTAACACTTACTCTATTGTTCAAGGTGTTGATAGAATCGTTCCTGTAGATATTTATCTACCAGGTTGTGCACCGCGTCCAGAGACTCTACAGTATGCTATGATGATGCTTCAGCAAAAAATTCGTCGCGAGAGTGCAAATATGAATAAAAACAAAAAGCAAAGGTTCATATAATGAGAAGATATACCCCAAAAGATAATGTACAGAAAAAAGCAAAATATACTGACAGATTCTATGTAGCTCCAAGTGTTCCTAGAGAAGAGATAGAAGAGGGAAGCTTCTTTGAAAGTGTAGTAAATAAGTTAAAAGATAGCGGTGTTGAGTTGCTAGATACATATGTAGAGCTTGGTCAATTAGTTATGAAAATTAAGCCAGAAGATAATGTAAAGGCTTTAACTGAGCTTAAAGAGAACTCTTGCTTTAAGCAGTGTAGCGAACTTAGTGCAGTTGATTATTTGGCACAAGATGGCGAGTTTGAAGTTTTTTATCAACTACTAAACTTAGATAAAGCACTAAGAGCTAGAGTTATTACTAGAATTAAAGAGAATCAAGCTATTGAAACTGTAGAGAATATTTACAAAATGGCAAACTTTGCAGAGCGTGAAATGTTCGATATGTTTGGTATTTATGTAAATAACCACTCTTACTTAAAAAGAATTCTTATGCCAGATGATTGGGTTGGGCATCCACTACTTAAAACTTACCCACTACAGGGTGATGAGCACGCAGCTTGGTATGAAGTTGATAAAATCTTTGGTAAAGAGTACCGTGATGTTATTGGTCCAGAACTTAGAGACCCTGCAAGAATTGATAGATACGATACTCAAAGATTTGCAAGAGTTGGACACGAAGTACCATTTGGTGCAGACCCAAGCACAATCGACGAGACAGAAGTTAAGATAGAAGATAGATACTCTAAGACATTTGCAACAGACTATACAACAGGCTCTAAAGAGCTAGAGAATAGAAGATAGGAGAGAAGATGCAACAACCAAATAAATTAAAACCGTTCTTCGAGAACTTAAACTTTGAGCGTCAAGATAACACTATGGTTATCAACTTTGGTCCTCAGCATCCATCTGCTCACGGACAGCTTCGTTTAGTTCTTGAGCTTCAGGGAGAGCAAGTTGTAAAAGCTTATCCAGATATTGGATACCTGCACCGTGGTGTTGAGAAGATGGGTGAGAATATGATTTATAACGAATTCTTGCCAACTACTGATAGACTAGACTATATTGCATCTACATCTAATAACTATGCATTTGCATTAGCTGTAGAGAGACTACTTGGAATCGAAGATAAAGTTCCTCGCCGTGCAAAAGTTATTAGAACTATGCTTTTAGAGATTAATAGAATTATTTCGCACCTATTCTTCTTAGCAACTCACGCACTAGATGTTGGGGCTATGTCTATCTTCTTGTACGCTTTCCGTGAGAGAGAGTTTGCAATGGACTTAATGGAAGATTACTGTGGTGCAAGATTAACACACGCAGCGGTAAGAATTGGTGGTGTGCCACTAGATTTACCAGCTGGCTGGATAGAGAGTTTAAGTAACTTCTTAAATAAATTACCAGAGCAAATTAAACTATACGAAGACCTTTTAACTGAGAACAGAATTTGGAAAATGCGTCTTGAAGATGTAGGTGTTGTAGAGCCAGACGATGCCCTAAGTTGGGGATGTACTGGACCAATGCTTAGAGGTTCTGGAATTGCTTACGATGTTAGAAAAGAGGAGCCGTACGAGCTATATAGCGAGCTTGATTTTGATATTCCAGTAAGTGATAGAAAAGATAGTTACGGAAGATACCGCCTATATATGGAAGAGATGAAAGAGTCTGTTAAGATTTTAAGACAGCTTATCTCTATGTATCCAAAGACTGAGTGCAAACTAATGGCACACGCTCCTGAGTATATCTCTGCTCCAAAAGAGGAGATTATGACACAAAACTACGCACTTATGCAGCACTTTGTGCTTGTAACTCAGGGTATGCGTCCGCCAAAAGGAACTGTATATGCACCAACAGAGTCACCAAAGGGTGAATTAGGTTTTTATATAGTATCTGAGGGTGAGCCATACGCTTATAGAATGAAGGTAAGAGCACCGAGCTTCTTCCATACAGGATTGCTACAAGACTTGCTTGTAGGAACATATATTGCAGATGTTGTAACTATTATCGGTAGTACAAACATCGTATTTGGAGAGGTTGACCGTTAGGTCATCCCTATATAAGGATATAGATATGAAGAGATATGATTTAAGACATTTGCATGATGATTTTTATGACAGAATGGTTGAGTTAATAGATAAAGATTTAAAGCCGGCAGAGGTTGGGATTTTTCTATTTGAAGTTGGTGATTTTTCTCCAATTCAAAAGAGTGCTGATGTAGTTAAAGAGCATGGTCATGAGCTAATGAACTCTTTAAAGTTCAATGAAGTTGATTGGACAATAGTAGTTAAGAAAAAGGCTAATTAATGTCGCAAATTCTCTTTTCAACTTGGCAGGGCGAGTTAATAGATAACCGCAACAAGCCAAAAGAAGAGTGGGCAGAGACTGGATTTAAGCTACCTCTTGAGTACGATAGCGATACTGTTAGCCGTGCATTTATTGGTTGGGATGGCGTTGCTATATTCGATGAGGATATAGACGCTGTAAAGCTAGCTACAGAGTATGCGGCACAGTATCAAATCTATTCGGAAGCTTGTGGGCGTTGTGCTCCTGGGCGTTGGGGTGGCAGGATTCTTTTTGACCTACTAGACAAAATTGCTAGAGGTGAGGGTAGTTTTGACGATATAGAGCACTTGCAAGAGATTAGTAAAACTATGATGAAAACAAGCAAGTGCGAAATCGGAAGAACAGTACCTAAGCCTATTTTGGATTTGATGGAGCACTATAAAGAGCAGTTTGATAAGTGTATTTTAGAGCAGACTAAATCGCACCACTATGATAACGAAGGCAAGTATATAGCTAAAATTACTGCACCTTGTACAGATATGTGCCCATCTCATGTTGATATACCGGCATATATAGAGGGTGTAAGAGATATGGAGTTTACAGCATCTCTAGCTGCTACAAGACAGACTATGCCACTAGCTCACACTTGTGGTCGTGTGTGTCCTCATCCATGTGAAGATGCGTGTAGAAGAGCTAATCTTGATGAGCCTGTATCTATTATGGAGCTTAAGCGTTTGGGTGCAGATTATGAGACAGACCACCATTTAGAGTGGTTCCACCCAACAGAGCCTAAGCCTCCAAGAAATGATGGTAAAAAAGTTGCAATTATTGGTGCAGGACCAGCTGGTTTAACGGCTGCTTACTATTTAGGGCTAGAGGGTATTCAAGTCGATATTTTCGAAGAGTTGCCAGTACTTGGTGGTGAAGTTGCAGTTGGTGTACCACAATATCGTATGCCAGTTGAGAAGTATAATAAAGATATAGAGCTTGTTACTTCGCTTCCAACTGTAACAGTTTATACAAATCACCGTGTAGATGCCGAGCGTCTAAAAGAGATAGATGCCGAGTATGATGCAACACTTTTAGCATTTGGTACAAGACTCTCTAAGCAAGTTCGTGCAAAGAATGAACGCGAAGAGATAGAGGGCTACTGGGGTGCTATTGCAATGCTTGATAAAGTAAACCTTTGGCACAAATATAAAATCGGCTCACCAGCAAGCGAAGATTTAAAAGATAAAACAGTTGTTTGTGTTGGTGGTGGATTTACCTCTATGGATGTTGTAAGATGCTCAATTCGTGAGGGTGCTAAAAAGGTAATAATGCTTTATCGTAGAGATGAAAAAACTATTATTAGAAATACAACTTACGAAGAGTACCACGAAGCAGTAGAAGATGGTGTAGAGTTTATTTTCCACTCAGCGGTAGAAGAGATTATTGATGAGAATAATAAACTTAAAAAGTTAAAAGTTAATAAGTTCGAGTTAGTTCCTGACCCTAATGGTGGGAGAGCACAACTTGTTAAAATAGAGGGTGGAGATTTTGAAATCGAGTGTGATTTCTTAATTCCTGCCGTTTCTCAGAGTGCAGATTTGCAACTATTGCCAGAAGAGTGGAATGTAGAGCTAACAAGTTGGAATACGCTATTAACAAATGGTCGTGACTATATGACAAGTCGCCCAGGATTGTTTGCAGCAGGCGATTGCGAGTATGGTCCTATGACTATTGTAAATGCAGTTGGGCAAGCAAAAAGAGCAGCAAGTGTAATTAGCAGATATATTTACGATGGTAAAGTTAGCTTAACTGACGATGAGATTATGGAAGACCACTTAGCTAAGCTAAAAGTTTATAATAAAAACGAAAAAATCACTGGTTGGATGCCTGGAATTCCTAGAGAAGTTAGCGAAAAGTTAAGTGTAGATGAGCGTAAAACTAATAACTTAGAGGTGAATTTAGGATTTACCGGAGAAGAGGCGATAGCTGAAGCTGAGAGATGTATGAGATGTTACTATATAGCAATGGTGGCGGTGTAGTATGGGCGAAGTTAAAAGAAGACAGACAAAAGAGATTACAGTTACAATAGATGGCAAGAGTATAACTACTGAGTATGGTAAAACAATACTACAAGTAGCTAGAGAAAACGACATCTATATACCTACAATGTGCTACCTTACAAAGGTAGAACCGATTGCATCTTGCAGAATGTGCGTTGTAGATGTAGAGGGTGTAGATGGTATGATTCTATCTTGCCAAGAGAAGGCTGTAGATGGGGCTGTAATTAACACTAACACTAAAGAGTTAGAAGCTGAACGCCAAAATATTATGAAGCTTTATGATGTAAACCATCCGCTTGAGTGCGGTGTTTGCGACAAAAGTGGTGAGTGTGATTTGCAAAATAAGACTTTAGAGTTTAATGTTTCACAGCAAAATTTTACAGCTAAAGATATGTATAGACCTGTTCAAAATTGGGGCTTTATAAGTTACGACCCATCGCTTTGTATTATGTGCGAAAAGTGCGTAAGAGTTTGTAACGAAATTATAGGTAGCGAGCAGTTGCAAATTAGTGTAGGTGGTTATAAATCTACAATTATAAATACAAAGCCAGAGAACGACTGTGTAAGTTGTGGTGAGTGTATGGCTGTTTGTCCTGTTGGGGCACTTGTTAGTACCGATTTTAAATATACATCTAACGCTTGGGAGTTAAATAAGATTCCATCTAGCTGTGCATTGTGTAGTGCAGGTTGTCAAATGTATTACGAAGTTAAGCCAGAGAGTATTGATAATCCAGCCGAGAAGATATTTAGAGTTACAAACGAGTATGAATTTGCATCTATGTGTGGGGCAGGGCGTTTTGGGTTTGATTATGCAAACACAACAGCTTTTAAAGATAGAGCAAAATTCGACAGAGCAGTAGAGGCGTTTAAAAAGGCAGATACAATTACATTTAGCTCTAGCATTACAAATGAAGAGGCTTTAATGCTTACACATATTGCTAAAGCGGTAGATGCAAAGCTAGTTTGCCCAGAAGCTTATGGATTTAGTAGATTCTTAAAAGCATATAGCAGTGTATCTGGCAAGTCACTTTGGGATGCTAATTTAGATACTTTAGCTAAGAGTGATGCGATTATTTCGCTTGCTACTAGAGTAAAAGATGACGCACCTATGGTTAAAAACCATATAGCAATGGCAGTTAAACGCGAAAAGGCTCAAGTTGTATATATGCACCCAATCGAAGATAGCCATATTCAAAATTTAGTAACTAAATTTGTTAAGTACGAAGCTGGAAGCGAAGAGGGTGTTGTGGCACTTCTGCTAGAGCTTTTAACAAGAGGCAAAGAGTTACCAGATGAGTTAAAGAACTTTATAGATGAGTTAGATATTGGTAACTTAAGTGGCGAGTCTAGCATTTCAGAAGAGGAGTTAGACGAAATAGTTGCAACTTTCTGGAAAAAGCGTAAATTCTCTTTAATAGTTGGAGAGGATATATATAACCATCCAGAGGTAGAGAATATCGCTAAAATGTTAGCAGCTATTGAGAAATATACAAACTATAGTGTAATTGTTACTCCGCCAGCATCTAACAGCTTAGGCGTTTCGCTAATTTGCGATTTAGAGAAAGAGGCTAATGGTTACACTGTTGCTTATAACTGCGAAGGCGACTTTGTTCTTAGTAGTTTAGGAGATGGCGATTTAGATATGCCAGCACTTAATCAGCAAGAGGGTAGCATAGTAACAATTAATAAGCAGTTAGTACCTCTAAATGTTGCGTTAGGTTACGATGGCTATATTTTGAATGATATTGCCAACGAGTTGGGAGTAGGTAGAAAATATACAATCGATTTTACTGCTGAGCTTCCAGAAGAAAAAGGTTTTAAAGCTATAGATTTTGACTCTTTAGCTAATAGCTTCTCTAAAACAGGTGAAGATACTAGAGGTTATAAGTTAAATGTAGTTGATGTAGAGGCAAAAATAGAGTTAAACGATGTAGAGGATTTACCAAGTTTTGATGGTATAGTTGTGTATAATGTAAACAGTGCTCATAATCCTAACCCATTTACACAAAAGTCAAAACTAACTAAAACAGAGCTAAAACTCTTAGGTTCTAGCCAATTTGCGATGGCTGCAAAAGTTAAAGATGGCGATTTGCTAGAGTTTGAGTTAAATGGTAAAAAAGTGCGTAGAGTGTTTAGCATTGACACATCTTTAAAAGGAACAATAGCACTTAACCCAACATCTGATATGGGTTTAAGTGCCTTTGCGGTATCCTCTTATAGATTTTCTCAGATAAATATAAATAAAGTAGGTGGTGCGAATGAGTGATAATTTAATAACAGTAACCATTGACGGCATAGAGTGTAAAGCAAAAGAGGGGGAGTATATCTTAAATGTTGCGAGAGCAAACGATATATTTATCCCTGCTATTTGCTACTTAACAAGATGTTCGCCAACTCTTGCATGCCGTATCTGTCTGGTAGAGGCTGATGGCAAGAGAGTTTACTCTTGTAACGCCAAAGCCAAAGATGGTATGGAGATTGTAACACAGACAGAAGAGATTTTAGAAGAGCGTAGAGCTATTATGGAGGTTTACGATGTAAACCACCCTTTACAGTGTGGCGTTTGTGACCAGCATGGCGAGTGTGAGTTACAAAACTATACACTTGAATTAAAAGTTGATTCTCAACACTACGCTATTGCAGATACAAAAAGAGGCAATGTAAATTGGAGTAGCGTGCTACACTATGATGCAGGGCTATGTATTGTATGCGAGCGTTGTGTTACAGTTTGTAAAGATATGATTGGTGATGCAGCTATTAAGACTGGTCCTAGAGGTGGAGATAAGTTAGATAAAGAGCTTAAAGATAGTATGCCAAAAGATGCATACGCAATGTGGAATAAGCTTCAAAAATCTGTAATCGTACCAAGTAATGGAACTGAGCATACTAACTGTTCTGATTGTGGTGAGTGTACTGCGGTTTGTCCTGTTGGTGCATTAACAGAGAGAGACTTTATCTATAAAGCAAACCCTTGGGATTTAAGAGAAATTCCAAGTGCTTGTGCTCACTGCTCTAGTGCTTGTCATATCTATTACGAAACAAGAGCAGAATCTATCGACAACCCTACTGAGAAGATATTTAGAGTTAAAAACGAGTGGAATTATCAAACACTTTGTGGAGCAGGGCGTTTTGGTTACGATTACGAAAACACAACAGCTAAAAAAGACCCAGAGGCTCTTGCAAAAGCTGTAGAAGCTATTAAGAGTGCTGGCACTATTAAGTTTAACTCAACAATTACAAACGAAGAGGCTAAGATGCTTCAAACTCTTAAAGAGAAGTTTGGAGTGAAGCTTGTAAATAACGAAGTTAAACCATTTGCTGATTTCTTAAGCCACTACTCAAAAGCAGCAGGTCAAATGCTATATAAAGATAGTTTTGCAGATATGAGCGAGTGCGACTTTATTGTAAGTGTTGGTGCAAAGCTTAGAAATGATAATCCAGCAGCAAGATACCTATTTAACAATATTCAAAAGATGAATAAGGGTGCTGGTATGTACTTCCACCCAGTTGGAGATACGCTAATTCCTACATTTGGTAAGAGTATTCAAACATTCGAGCACAAGCCAGGTGATGAAGAGAGTGCACTACTTTTAATTTTAGATTTGTTTGCCGATAAAGATAAATTACCAGATGATGTTAAAGCTAAGTTAGATGCTAGCAAAGAGAAACGCACTAAAACTGTTACAGAAAAAGTAATGGAAGAAGTTACCGAAACTGTAGTAGATAAAGAGACAGGCGAAGAGAAAGAGGTAACTAAGAAAGTTCCTAAAAATGTTAAAAAAGAGGTAGAGTACGAAGCTAACTCTTTAGTAGAGAAACTTGGTGCTAATCCTGAGACATTCGAAGATGACTTTGCTAAAATGATGAAGAAAAAAGAGAGCTTTGCACTTGTTGTTGGTGAAGATTTCTACTTCCATCCAAAATCTAAGAATTTAGCTAATTTAATCGCTTTAATCGAAGAGAGTACAGAGTTTAAAGTGGCATTTATTCCACCAAAATCTAACGCATTGGGTGTTGCACTTATTTGTGATTTAGATGAGACTTGCGAAGGTAGCACAGTTGGATACAATGAGCCAGCAGACTTTACAATATCAGCTCTTGGTAATGGCGATTTTGATATTCCGGCTATGAATCAGCAAGAGGGAACAACAACTAATATGAATAAACGAGTTGTACCTTTAAATGCTGCTTTAGATTACAATGGCTATGAGTTAAATGACATTATGAATGCTCTAGGTTTAGGTAAAAATTTAACTATTGATTGGACAGAGTGCCTGCCAACTGATAAGGGCTTCCAGTTAGCTAAGTTCGATGATTTACCAAATGGCTTTAGAAATGATAAAACTGAAAATAGAGGTTATGTTTTAGCTAACTTAAGTGTAGAAAAGAGCGGTATCGAGATAGAAGATATTGAAGATAATGCACTTGAAGGCGATATAGCTTACAGATGTAACCCCCAAAGACAGTTTAACGACTTTACTAATAAAGCTCATCAAATCTTTGAGAAGTTTGCATTATATGCTTCTAAAGAGAGAGCAGAGCAACTTGGCGATTTTGTTAAGGTAGAGTTTGAAAATGGTGGCTTAGAGTTACCAGTAGAGGTAGATGAGAGAATTACAGGAGATATTGTAGAGATTCCTGATTTCAAGTCTGAATTAGATGTGTATGGTCTATTTGGCAAAGACAGATACGCTAAAGTAACAATAACAAAGGTGTAAACGATGGATGGATATATCATTGCAACAGTTATAAAGGCAATTTTGATACTTGCCGTAATTTCGGCTCTGGCTGGATTTGGAACATATATCGAAAGAAAAATACTTGCATTTATTCAAAGAAGACTTGGACCAATGCATGTTGGACCTTTTGGTGTTTTACAAATTGCAGCTGATGGTATTAAGCTATTTACAAAAGAGGATTTTATTCCAAGTGGTGCTAATAAAATAGTATTTATGGTTGCTCCAATAATTACAGCAGCAACAGCATTTATCGCACTAGCTGCTGTACCGTTACTACCAGAGTTTACACTATTTGGAATTGATGTTAAGCCAATAGTTTCAGATATGAATATTGGTATCTTATTTGTTATAGCTATGATGGGTGTTGGGCTTTATGGTCCATTACTTGCTGGTATGGCACAAGAGAATAAATGGGGTATTATTGGTAGTGCGAGAACTGCTATTCAATTCTTAAGTTACGAAGTTGTTACAGGGCTTTCTTTGCTAGCTCCTATTATGATGGTTGGTTCACTATCTTTAATAGACTTTAACACTTATCAAGCAGGTGGAATTGGGCACTGGATTGTATGGACTCAGCCAGTAGCATTTATTCTTTTCTTAATCTCTGGATTTGCAGAGACAAACAGAACACCGTTTGACTTACTAGAGAACGAAGCCGAAGTAATCTCTGGTTACGCAACAGAGTATAGTGGTATGAGATGGGGTATGTTCTTCATTGGAGAGTATGCGAATATGATTACAATAGGTTTCTTAGCATCACTTATTTTCCTTGGCGGATTTAATCCACTGTGGATTATTCCTGGCGGTCTTGCTATTATATTAAAAGTTGCATTCTTCTTCTTTTTAATGTTATGGGTTCGTTCAGCTTGGCCACACATTAGACCTGACCAGTTAATGTGGTTGTGTTGGAAAGTTTTAATGCCACTAGCAGTTATTAACATTTTAATAACTGGTTTAGTTATGATGGCTTAGGGAGGTAGATATGAGTTTAGATAAGTTAAAAAATAGAAATGTAGGTGTTCAAAACTACAAAATGCTAGATTTAGGGCACACGCCAGAGAGTGGTTGGGGTAAGTTCAAGCAAGTACTTAAAAGGTCTGTAAAGTTAGAGCTATTTGTTGGATTAAAAGTAACAATTAGAGAGATGTTTAAAGCTCTATTTATGGGCGAGATGCATACTGTTAAGTATCCGTTTGAAAAGTTGCCAATTTCGCCAAGATATAGAGCAATTCACGAAATGAAGAGATTGCTTGAGAGTGGACATTATAGATGTATCGGTTGTGGTCTTTGCGAAAAGATTTGTATATCAAACTGTATTAAAATGGATACAAGATATGATGAAGAGCAGAGAAAAGAGGTAAGCGATTACACAATTAACTTTGGTAGATGTATCTTCTGTGGTTACTGTGCTGAGGTTTGTCCAGAGTTAGCTATTGTTCATGGTGGCAGATATGAAACTGCAAGTGAGCAGAGAGCTAGTTACTCTAATTTTGAAGATATGCTAACACCTATGGATGAGCTTATGAATCAAAAAGAGTATCCAGGATTTGGTGCACCAACGCCAGTAGCGGATAAAAATATTAAAAAAACACCGCTAGCGTATTAAGGGAGAGATGATGGAAGCTATAGCATTTTATATTTTCGCGATATTAATAACAGGTCTCTTTTTAGTGACTGCATTTAGTAGAAACATACTATATGCAATGAGTTCACTAGCTGCGGGAATGGTTTTAATTTCGGGACTGTTTTTTATTTTAGGAGCCGACTTTTTAGGAGCGGTACAGTTAGTTGTTTACTCTGGTGCAATTATGGCACTTTATGCATTTGGTATGATGTTTTTCGATGCAACAAGAGATGTTAAAGAGAAGAATACATCAAGCTATTTAGTATTCTTACTAAGTGGTTTTAGTGCAGTTGCGTTAGTTGTTATATTTGCAGCCCCTACAATAGGTAAGCATATAGAGCCAATAGTAACAGCCCCACAAGGATTAGATAATCCCCATGCTATTGGAGCAGTTTTATTTACTAAATATTTAATACCATTTGAAGTTGCAGCTGTTATGTTACTTGTTGCAATGATTGCTGGTATTGTATTAGCGAGTAAAAAAATGGATGAGAGTCTTTCTGAAATTTATTTGGATGCAGACCCAGAGACTGAGAAAAAGGAGCAAGAATGACAATAGGTTTAACACACTATTTGGTACTATCAGCTATTTTATTTAGTGTAGGATTAGCAGGTGTTCTTCGCCGTAAGAATTTACTAATGCTATTTTTTGCAACAGAGATTATGCTAAATGCAGCAAATGTTGCATTTGCAGCTATCTCTGTGCATATAGGTGATTTAAGTGGTCAAATGTTTGCTCTTTTTATAATGGCAGTTGCTGCAAGTGAGGTTGCCGTAGGTTTAGGACTTTTAATTCTAATCTATAAGAAGTATGGCACATTAAACTTAGATAACTTTAGCATTATGAAAGGGTAGTCATGGAGAATTATGTATATATAGCACTATTTGCTCCATTAGTTAGTTCACTATTTGCAGCACTTTTTGCACAAAAACCTAAGATTCAATTAGTAGGAATTGTAACATCCTTATTAATTGGTATTGCACTTTTTGCTTCTGTAATACTCTTTATGAATATTGAAGAGACAGGTAAAGCTGTTAGTGTAACTCTAATGGATTGGATTGTAGTTGGAGATATGGATACTAAATTTGGTTTTAGCGTTGATCAAGTTACTGTTGTTATGATGACTGTTGTAACACTTATATCAACAGTTGTTCATATCTACTCTAACTACTATATGGAGAGTGATAAGAGCTTTAATAGATTCTTCTCGTATCTATCAGCTTTCGTTTTCTCTATGATGATTTTGGTAATGAGTGATAACTTCTTAGGTCTTTTCATCGGTTGGGAAGGTGTTGGTGTTTGTTCTTGGTTACTTATTGGATTCTGGTATGAGAAAAAAGATGAAACAAGAGATGTTAATCCATCTATCTCTCCATCTTGGGCAGCAAACGAAGCATTTATTATGAACAGAATTGCTGACCTTGGTATGCTTGTTGGTATTTTCTTGATTTATTGGAATTTAGGTACATTTAAATATACAGAAGTATTTGCACATATAGGTGATTTGAGTCACACAATGCTAATAGGAATTGGTATAGCACTATTTATTGGTGCAATGGGTAAATCGGCACAATTTCCACTACACACTTGGCTTGCAGATGCAATGGAGGGTCCTACACCAGTTTCTGCATTGATTCACGCAGCAACAATGGTAACAGCTGGTGTTTACTTGGTAATTAGAGCAAACCCACTTTATAGCCAAATACCAGAAGTTGGATATGGTATTGCAGTACTTGGTACATTTGTTGCAATATTTGCAGCTTCAATGGCATTAGTAAATAGAGATTTAAAAAGAGTTATTGCCTACTCTACACTATCACAATTAGGTTATATGTTTGCAGCCGCTGGTCTTGGTGCTTACTGGGTTGCACTATTCCACTTGGCAGCTCACGCAGCATTTAAAGCACTGCTATTTATTGGTGCTGGTAATGTTATGCATGCTATGCATGATGAACTTGATATGTTTAAAATGGGTGGACTTAAAAAAGTTATGGGTTGGACATTCCTTTATATGGGAATTGGTTCATTAGCACTTTCAGGAATCTATCCATTTGCTGGTTTCTTCTCTAAAGATACAATTTTAGAGGTAGCATTTAACGAGCATACTTATGGAATTTGGTTTATACTTTGGCTAACAGCTGGTTTAACAGCATTTTATAGTTTCCGTCAAGTATTCTTAGTATTCTTTGGCGACGAAAGATACCATGAAATTGGAGCACATCCACACGAAGCAAAACCATACGCACTTTGGGCAATGGCACCACTTGCAGTAGCAGCTGTTGTTGTTGGTTTCTTCAAAGAGGATTTTGTAGAGTTTGTTACAAAATTCCTTCCAGAGTATGAGATGAGTGAACATACAGAGCATATGGTTGTGATTTTAACAATAATTACTACGCTAGTTGCTCTTACAGGTATTGTTGTAGCTTACTTGAAATATGCAAAAGGTTTAAAAAGAAATTTAGAGTTTGAACAAAACAACAAACTATATAAATTACTTTATAATCAATATTACATACCAGTAATTTACGATAGAGTATTTGCTAAACCATACAAAGAGTTGTCTGATATTGCATGGAAAGAGATAGATATGCAAGTTGTAGATGCAAGTGTAGATGGTATAGCTAAATTTGTAGAGAAGAGTGGTGATGTAAGTAGAAAAGCACAAAATGGTAACCTATCTAGCTATCTTAACTGGATGGCAGCAGGTTTAGTAATTATAATAGTAATTGCAGCAATAGCTGTTGCAGTTCAATAAGGAGAGGGTGTATGTCGAATATTTTAACCGTATTAATTTTCTTTCCTCTAATTGCTGCTATACTTGGTTTATTTGTAAACCAAAAGAGCATTAGAGTATATGGTATAACTGTAGCTGCTGCGGAGTTTTTGCTCTCACTTTGGCTATGGGTCTCTTATGACAATAGCGTAGCAGGAATGCAATTTGTCGAAAAGTTAAAACTAATTCCTGAATTTGGTATTAGTTACTATTTAGGTGTAGATGGTATAAGTCTGTTTATTGTAATTATGGCTACACTTATGACACTTATTGGTATTATCGCTCTTAGTGTTAAAGATAATTTAAAAAATATGATAATTACACTTCTATTCTTAGAAGTTGCAATGGTTGGTGTTTTTGTATCTTTAGATGTTATACTCTTCTATGTATTCTGGGAATTCTCGTTAGTACCTATGCTATATATTATCGGTGCATGGGGTGGCGATAAGAGATTATATGCATCTATTAAATTCTTTATCTATACATTTGCAGGTTCTCTTGTAATGTTAGTTGGTATTTTATATGTTGGATATGCTTATTACTCTACTACAGGTGTTTGGAGCTTCTCTTTAACAGATTGGTATGGCTTAATCTTACCATTTAGTGTACAAAAGTATCTATTCTGGGCATTCTTCTTAGGATTTGCTATTAAAGTACCAATGGTTCCATTCCATACATGGCTTCCATACGCACATGGTCAAGCACCAACAGTTGGTTCTGTAATTCTTGCAGCAGTATTACTTAAAATGGGTAGTTACGGTTTTGTAAGATTCTCATTGCCACTTTTTCCTGATGCTTCAGTAGCATATATTACTCCGGTAGTAATTATTGCGATTATTATGATTATATACACTGCAATGGTAGCATACGCCCAAAAAGATATAAAGCAAGTAATTGCATATAGTTCAATTTCGCATATGGGTATTATCGTACTTGGTACATTTGCTATGAATGTAGAGGGTATTGCTGGTTCAGTATTCCAAATGTTATCACACGGTATTGTATCTGGTGCACTATTCTTACTTGTTGGTGCAATTTACGATAGACGCCATACAAAACTTTTAAGCGAATTTGGTGGTATAGCAAAAGTAATGCCAAATTTTGCAACAATATTTGTAATAATGACAATGGCTTCAGTAGGATTACCATTAACAATAGGATTTATTGGTGAGTATTTATCTCTTTTAGGTTTCTTTAAAGTATCTCCTGTATTAACAGTAATTGCTGGTACATCTATTATATTAGGTGCAGTATATATGCTTTCGATTGTTAAAAAAACTTTCTTTGGACCATTAACTAACCCAGAGAATGAAAAATTAACAGATTTAAATGCTAAAGAGCTAACAGCGTTAATTCCATTAGTAGCTATTGTTGTATGGTTAGGTATCTACCCTAAGCCAGTTTTAGGACCAATTAATAACTCTACAAAAGCTTTAGTGCAGTTAATGCATAAAAAAAGCATAACTCCAAAGGCTCAAGAGATAATATTGGTTAGCAAAGATAAGGGGGTAAACAAATGATACAGTTACCAGATTTTAACTCTTTAAATTTAATTACAATGTCACCAATGTTAGTAACATTACTTGGTGCATTAGTAATTTTATGTATAGATTTAATTAAACCAAATTTAGATAAAACACTATATGTAGTATTAACTATGCTAACACTATTTATTGCATTAGGTTCAACTCTAAGTTTAGAAATAAACCAAAGAGGTCTGTTTGATACAATATTAATAGATGGTGTGTCAGTTCTTGGTCAAATACTTATAATTGGCGGTTCTATGCTATTTATACCATTGGCATTAACAAAAAGAAGATTTCATGATTTCTCTTACCCTGAATTCTTCTCTCTTTTCCTGTTTATGGTATTTGGTTTCCAGTTTATGGCGGCGAGTGATAATTTAATTCTTATCTTTGTTGGTTTAGAGACAGGCTCTTTAGCTCTATACACACTAATAGCTATGCACAATACAAAGCTAGCTCATGAAGCAGCAATTAAATACTTTACTATGGGTGCATTAGCAGCTGGCTTCTTTACAATGGGTGCAGCAATTATTTACGCTACAACAGGTTCTGTAGAGATGTACTCTATTGCAAAAGTGCTTCAAGATAGAATGGGTGAAGCAGGAATTATTATACCAATTATTGGTGGTGCACTATTTATGATTGTTGCAGTTGGTTTTAAAGTATCTTTAATACCATTCCATATGTGGACACCAGATACTTATGAAGGTGCAAGTGCACCAATGGCTGGATATATGTCTGTTGTTCCAAAAGTTGCTATGATGGTTGTTGCAATTAGACTATTTGGTATCTATATGGAGTTAAATATAGATATTATTAAAATTACAATTATTGTTTTAGCAATTATTACAACAACATTAGCAAATATGATGGCACTTGTACAAAAAGATGTTAAGAGAATGTTAGCATATAGCTCTATCTCTCACGCAGGTTTTGTGTTAGTTGCAATAGCATTAGATACAACAAAAGGTTACTCATCTATATTCCTATACTACGGACTATTTATGTTTACAAACCTTGGAGCATTTACAATGCTATGGATTAGTCGTCATAAGTACAATGTACACCACGACAGATTCCATCACCCATACAGTAAATTCGCTGGTATGATTAAAATTGCTCCTATATCAGCTGTTGTAATGGCAGTATTTATGCTTTCACTTGCAGGTGTACCACCATTTAGTTTGTTCTGGGGTAAACTATATGTATTAAGTGCAATAGTTGATTCAGGTTACTATGGAGTTGCAATTATAATGGCACTAAACAGTGCAATAGCAGTTTATTACTACTTAAAATTAGTTGTATATATGTTCTTAAAAGAACCAGATGAAAGCAGAAAAAATGTAGTTTACGCAAACCGTGCATTCTCACTAGAGTTAGTAATCGGTATAGCAGCATTCGTAACTATAACTTCAATATTCTACATAGAACCACTAATGAGCTTTATTACAGACTTAGTAGGAGCAAGTGGATATTAAT
>WFYP01000015.1 GCA_015490055.1 Nitratifractor sp. | reverse complement strand
TAGAAGGGTAGGTTTTAAGAGGGATTACCCCTATAATTATGAAACAAATCATAATGTTTTACAACATAAAAGCTTTTGTCTTTATACCGCTCTTTTAGAGAATAAATGATATTATTCGGTAAACCTTTTAATGGAGAAAGTAGTATATGTTAAGCACAGTTAATTTAACACAGAGATATGGAAAAAGAGTTCTTTTTGAGAAGATAAATTTAACACTAGACCCAGGTAAGAGATATGGGCTTATCGGGGCTAATGGGGCTGGTAAATCTACTTTTATGAAGATTTTAGCCGGAGAGATAGAGCCTAGTGAAGGGGAAGTTCAAATTCAGCCAGGGGCTAAACTTGGAGTTTTAAGCCAAAATCAATTTGCATTTGAAGATTTTACTTTAAAAGATGCGGTTCTTTATGGTAACAAAAAGTTATACGAAGCACAAAAAGAGAAAGAGAAACTCTATATGGAAGGCGATTTTGAGAGCGATGAAGTAAACAATCGTCTTGCAGAGTTAGAGATGATTTGTGCAGACGAAGACCCAACTTACGAGAGTGAAGTAAAGATAGAGAAGCTTTTAACATCGCTTGGTTTTCCTGTTGAGACACATAATAACTTAATGAGTACACTAACTGGTGGCGATAAAGTTAAGATACTTTTGGCACAAGTTCTATTTCTGCAACCAGATATTTTGCTACTAGATGAGCCTACAAACAACCTTGATATGGAAACTATTAGCTGGTTAGAAGAGGAGATTAAACGATACGAAGGTGTTGTTGTTATCATTTCGCACGATAGACACTTTTTAAATGCTGTTGTTACACATATTTTAGACTTAGATTTTAAACAAATTAGAGAGTTTACCGGAAATTATGATGAGTGGTATATTGCTGCCAACTTAATTAAGAAGCAATCAGAGCTTGAGCGTAGCAAGAAGCTCAAAGAGAAAGAGGATTTAGAGAAATTTATCTCTCGATTTAGTGCAAATGCCTCTAAAGCAAAGCAAGCAACAAGCCGACAAAAACAGCTTGAAAAGTTAGATATTGAAGAGGTTAAAATATCTTCTCGTCGTGACCCATCTATTATGTTTAAAGCTAGCAGAGAGATAGGAAATGAAGTTTTAGAAGTTAATGATATTCATAAAGCATATGGCGATAATAAAGTATTAAATGGTGTATCATTTAAAGTTAATAAAGAGGATAAAATCGCAATTGTTGGTGGTAATGGTGTTGGTAAAACGACTCTAGTAGAGATTATTATGGGCAACTTAGAGCCTGATAGTGGCTCTGTTAAGTGGGGGCAAACTGTTACAGCTACATACTTTCCACAAAATACAACTGAAAAACTAGATGCACACGAAAAACTTTACGAATGGATTCAAGGACATGATTTAAAGTGGCATATTGACGAAATTAGACAGTGCTTAGGAAGAATGCTATTTAATGGTGAAGAGCAAGAGAAAGAGGTAGTTGCCTGCTCTGGTGGTGAGAAACACAGAATTATGTTAAGTAAAATGATGATGGATAGTGCTAACTTCCTAGTTATGGATGAGCCAAACAACCACTTAGACTTAGAAGCAATTATTGCACTCGGCGAAGCTCTACATCAATACCAAGGTGGAGTAATTTGTGTTACACACGACCGTGAATTGATAGACGCCTTTGCTAATAAAATTATTAAAATTAAAGATGATGGTACTATAGATATTTTCGAAGGAAATTACGAAGAGTATATGGCTTCTTTGGCTTAATTGATAAACATTTGTTATATAATGGGCAGACTAACTGACCATTATATAAGGCACATCCCATAATAGGTGCTACCTAAAGTATCCTTGCTTGTTTTTATATTTATAGGTGCCCTACATTGCCATTAAGTTAAAAGTTTTATATCTGTAAAATGGATTAAGTATAAAGCTTACCATAGCTGTCATCCTGAGCGAATGTGAATGATCTAACTCAAAAAGCCGAGATAAACTCTTAGCTTTACAGCCGGTTAAACTAGATTCTTCGCATACGCTCAGAATGACGGCGATGGTGTATATTCTCTTTGTTTTAGACTTTCTTTTATGCTAATAAATGGAGTTAAAACTCTTAACTTAATTGCATTTAAGGCCACCTTAATAGAATAAAATTTAGGAGATATATATTAATTTAGATTTATACATACTTTTAGTATTTTTTATTTCATCATTACTGCACGGCATAGTTGGGTTTTCTTTTGCTTTAATTGCTACACCACTATTAGCTATGCTTCTTAAGTTTCAAGAGGCTATATTACTCACAACTATTCCTACCATTTGGGCGAATATTTTCTCTATTATTGGTATCAAGGGTAGCAGTGCTTTTTTAAAAGAGTATATCCCTTTTTTTATATCGATAATTGTAGGTAGTCTTTTTGGAACATATCTTCTATTTGTTATTAATCCTAAACTCTTTACTATTCTATTAGTACTTTTAATATGGGCATATTTATATGTTGATTATAATAAAAATAGATTTAATATAAAAGAGCCATATGGGTTAAATTGGAAAGTTCTTATTGGATTTTTAGCAGGATTATCAGCAGGTATTAGTAATATAATGTCACCTGTTGTTTTAATATATTTTTTATCATTAAAAAAGAGTAAATTAGAGATTATAGTGCTATCAAATGCATCTTTTCTGTTGGCTAAATTGATACAACTCTCTATATTTATGAAGCTTATGGATATATCGCGTAAATATTATATTTTAACCACTATAATTATAATAGTAGTAACGATTGGTCTTAAGTTGGGTAACAGTATAAGAGAGCATAAATTTATCTCATCTAATTATAATAAAATTGTTAAATTTTTTATATTTGCTATATCTATCATGTTAATTATTAAAAGTTTTTTTTAGATGGTTTAAATTTTATTTACAACACAGAAGCAAAAAGTTTTAACTCTTTTCTTGCTTCTTGATAATTTGGGTAGTATTGTGATACACAGTTCCAAAAGTCTTTAGAGTGGTTTTTGTGCTTTATGTGGGCTAGTTCGTGTATTATGATGTAATCGCTTAGTGTTTGGGGTAGGGCAGTTAGTGCTATAT
>WFYP01000014.1 GCA_015490055.1 Nitratifractor sp. | reverse complement strand
AACTTATAGAGGATGGTTTTATAAAAGATGTATTTACGCAAGATGTTACATTTTTTACAAGAGCATTTAAATTAAAATATAAAAAGGAATTAATGTGTTAACATTTAGTGAACTACTACTAAAATTACAAGAGTTTTGGATGAAAGAGGGGTGCAATGTATTGCAACCTTATGATATTCCTGCTGGGGCTGGAACATTTCATCCGGCTACTTTGCTTAGGAGTTTAGATTCTACTCCTTGGTCAGCTGCTTATGTGGCTCCGTCTCGTCGTCCTACCGATGGAAGATACGGGGAGAACCCTAATCGTCTTGGGGCTTATTATCAATTTCAAGTGCTTATAAAGCCTAGTCCTGATAATATTCAAGAGCTTTATCTAAAATCTTTAGAGCATTTAGGGCTTGATTTAAAAAGCCACGATATTCGTTTTGTAGAGGATAACTGGGAGTCACCAACACTTGGTGCTTGGGGGCTTGGTTGGGAAGTTTGGCTTGATGGTATGGAAGTTACACAGTTTACATATTTCCAACAAGTTGGTGGTATCGCTTGTGACCCTGTAGCAGTAGAGATAACATACGGAACTGAGCGTTTGGCTATGTACTTACAAGGTGTAGAGAGCGTTTACGATATTGTATGGAACAAAAACGAAAATGGCGTTACAACTTATGGTGATGTACATAAAGAGAGTGAGTATGAATTTAGTAAATACCACTTTGAAGTTGCAAATACAGATATGCTATTTAAACACTTTGATGATGCAAGTGAAGAGTGCAAAAGATGTTTAGAAGCAGGTTTACCACTTCCAGCATACGACCAATGTATGCTAGCTAGTCACGCATTTAATGTATTAGATGCTAGAAAAGCAATTTCGCAAGCACAGCGTCAAAACTATATTTTAAAGGTTCGAGAACTATCTGTTGGCTGTGCCAAACTTTACAAAGAGCAAGAAGCAGAGAGACTTGAGAGAGTTAAGAGTTAAAAGTTGCAAGTTGTAAGTTGCAAGTTGTAAGTTGTAAGTTGTAAGTTGCAAGTTGCAAGTGTAGGGGACGACCTGTGTGTCGTCCCGTTAGTTTAAATAGCCGTAAAATATAAAAGGTTTTGGGTTGAAGATACAAGAGATATATGATTTTTTAGATAGTTTAAGTCTGTTTGAATTGCAAGAGAAATGGGATAATAGCGGTCTTAATTTGGGTAGAATGGATGCTAAGGTTAGTGAAGTTGTGCTATCTTTAGATATTGATGAAGAGTTAATAGAGTCTGCTAAAAATGGTACTCTTTTTGTTGTGCACCATCCAATAATATTTGGTGCGTTAAAGAGTTTGGATTTATCTAAATATCCTGCAAATTTGCTCTCTAAAATGATAAAAAAAGATATATCTTTAATTGCTATGCATACAAATTTTGATAAAACTCATCTTAACAGGTATGTTTTTGAAAAAGTTTTAGGCTTTAGAGTTGATAAGCAGAGCGATTTTATCTGCACTTTTAGTAAAAAATTTAGCAAAGATGAACTTTTAAATTTAATAAAAAGTAAACTTGGCTTAAAACACTTAAAAGTAGTAAATCCAAAAAATGTAATAAATTCAGTAGCTTTAACCACAGGTGCAGGGGCTAGTTTGTTAGATTTTGTGGATGCAGATTGCTTTTTAACAGGCGATATAAAGTATCACGACGCAATGAAAGCACTTAGCGAAGGTAAGATGTTGATAGACATTGGGCACTTTGAAAGTGAACAATTTTTTGTAGATGCAATAAAAAATTCATTTAACTCTTTGCCTATTTCGGTTATAATTGCGCAATCTAAAAATCCATTTAGCCACATTTAAAGGAAAGACCTTGAATATATATGTAAAAGAGTTAGTAGCTTTATCTAAAATTGATAAAGCACTAGATAGTTTTAACCCACAAATTGCTGAAATTAATGCAAAAGTTGAAAAAGCACAAAAAAAGGTAGATGACCTTTTAGAACAAAAAGAGAATATTGCTAAAGTTATCGAAGAGAATAATTTAAAAATTGCAAGTTTCGAGCAACAAATCGAAGATTTAAAAGAGCAGTTAGATAGTATTAAAAAGAAATCTGCTGAAGTAAAAACAGAGAGAGAAATCTCTTCTTTATCTTCAGAAGAGCAAATTGCTAAAGATAATTTAACATATGCTAACGAAGAGATTGAGCGTTTAAATAGTATAAATGATGTTAAAAAAGCTGAATTAGAAGAGTTAGAATCTGAACTTGCTACTGCACAAGAAGAGTTAGAAAAAGTAACAGAAGAGATAAAAAGCGATATTGCAAATATCGAAGAGCAAAAGGCTGAACTATTTAAAAGCAGAGATGAAGCTATTCGTTCAATGGATCAAAAAATTCTTGCATTCTATGAAAAAATCAGAAACTGGGCAGGAAATACAGCTGTTGTTAAAGTTGAAAAACAAGCTTGTTACGGTTGTTATATGAAAATTAATGACAAAGCTTATAGCGACTTAATCAAAGGCGAAGATATAGTAACTTGCCCACACTGTGGAAGAGTTTTATATATCGAGGTAGATAGCGAGACTGCCGAGGCTTAATGTAGTGTTTTACTACCTCTACTTAACTATTGCAACTATTGCTTACATAGTTGCAATACCTTTTCTTATAATTTTTAGCTTTAAAACAAAATACAAAGAGTCTATACCAGCTAGGTTTTTTCTTAAAAACAATAAACCTCTAGCTCCTGATGGTGTACATTTTCATGTATGTTCACTTGGTGAGGCTAGAGCTATTAAAGCTATCTCTAATGAGTTAGATAACTCTAAACTTAGATTTACAGCAACTACAAATACGGGCTTTAATGTTATTAAAGAGTATAGTAAAGAGGCAAGATATTTGCCATTTGAAATATTCTTGCCTTTTTGGACAAAGAGACAAAAAGCTTTAGTTGTTTTTGAGGCTGAACTTTGGTATATGCTTTTTACCGTAAACAAAAAAAAGGGTGCAAAAACTTTTTTAATAAATGCTAGAATTAGTGAGAATTCTTATAAAAGTTACTTAAGATTTAAGTGGCTATATAAGCAAATTTTCAAAAATATAGATGCAGTTTACGCACAGAGTTTTGAAGATGCAAAAAGATTAAAAAAATTAGGTGCAAAACATATAAAGGTAAATGGAAATATAAAGTTTTTTAACCTTCCAACGCCGAATAAAATGTATGATAAAAATTACGATTTAGTTGTATGTGCAGCAAGTACCCATGAAGGCGAAGAGGAGTTAATACTAAATGCTTTTTTGGAGCTTAAAGAGATAGAAGATGCTCAATTAATAGTTGTTCCAAGACACCCTGAGCGTTTTGAGAAAGTTGCTAAACTGTTAGAGAAGATAGCCCTGAAAAAAGATTTAAGCTTTAGTAGATATACTCAAAATAGAGACTTTAAAACAGATATTGTTTTAATAGATATGATGGGAGAGTTGGTTAATGCTTATGCTATTAGTGATATTGTAATTTTGGGTGGTGCATTTGCTAATATTGGCGGACACAATGCAGCAGAAGCTGCACAATTTGGTTGTAAAATAATAAGTGGTGTAAACTATTTTAACCAAAAAGATATTTTTAAATCTATTGATGGTATTGAAGTTGTAGAGGATTTTGAGCTAACTCAAACACTACTTGATTATAAAGAACTTAAGCATTGTAAAATAGATACAAAAGCTAAAGTAGATGAGTTGCTAGAGGATATTAAAAGTGTTTTATAAAGATGATGGAGAGTATATAGTTTTAAAAATAAAAGCTCAGCCACAAGCTAGCAGAAGTGAATTTTGTGGACTATATGGCGAAGATGCAATAAAGGTTAGAGTTGCTGCACCAGCTGTAGAGGGGGCTGCAAATAAAGAGTTAATTAAGTTTTTGTCAAAACAGTTTAAAGTGCCTAAAAGTAGTATAGAGTTTGCAAGTGGGCAAAATAGTAAAGTTAAATTAGTTAAAGTGCCAAAAAGTGAAAAGTTAGAGAAGTTTATTTCTGAGTTGAAGTAATAGGATATAGGATATAGGATTTTGGATAAAAGGAATATAATGGAAGATAAAGCGTATAGATTATTAGGACAACAGTTAAATATATCTGGCAAAAGAGCAAAAGAGTTAATCGATAGAGGTTTAGTGTATGTTGGTGATAAAAAGTTAAAAATAGCAAGAGCAGTAATGCCAGAAGATACTAAATTTCGTGTAGAGATGCCAAGTAAAATAGATAAAATATATGAAGATGACGATATTTTAGTGGTAAATAAACCAGCATTTTTAGATGTATATGAAGTAGAAGCAAGCTTTAGCGATGCCACTTTAATACATAGACTAGATAGAGAGACAAGTGGAGTACTGCTACTAGCTAAAAACGAAGAGTTTCTTAAAAAGGCGATAGAGGCTTTTAGAAACAGAAGAGTAAAAAAGTTTTATACTGCTTGGGTAGAGGGTGTAATTTATGAAGAGATGGTTATAGATTTACCTATTCATACAATTAAGGGTCCTAAATCTATATCTAAAGTAAATAAGCGAATTGGTAAAGAGGCTGTAACTATTGTTAAACCAAACGAAGTACAAGGTAAAAAGAGTAAAGTAGATATAGAGATTAAAACAGGAAGAACGCACCAAATTAGACTGCATCTTTCGCATGAAGGACACCCCGTAGTTGGCGACGAACAGTATGGAAGCCCAACAAAAAGTAAAAGAATACTGTTACATGCTAGTAAAATAGAGATATTTGGCAAAGAGTATGTAGCAACTGAGCCTAAGGATATAATTAGATATAAGTAGATAATGGTATACTTATCATATAAGTATTAAGGGTACTTCTATTGCTATTAAGTTAAGAGTTTTAACTCCATAAAATGCATAAAGCTTAAAGCACAAAGCTAAAAGCTAGCCACTGCGTCATTCCCGTGGAAACGGGAATCCACGGTTTAAATTGTCAAAAAAGTTAAATTGCAACTTATAGACAGTAAAAATTGTAGATTCCCGTTTTCACGGGAATGACGGCGGT
>WFYP01000013.1 GCA_015490055.1 Nitratifractor sp. | reverse complement strand
CTCCACTATAGGTATCAAAAGCTTAGGGTGGCTATTGGTTCTAAGCAGTAAACTATCTACATCTCTTTTAAATAGTGCAAGAAGTGTATTAAAATTCATATTCTCTTTAAATGGTATTACAAGTAGTATATCTTTGCTCTGTTTTATTGCATGTATTGGGTTCTCTTTCTCTTGAACAATTTGTACAATTATGCTATGCACATGCGAAAGCGTCTCAAAGTGCTCTACTATCATTTTACTATCTTCAAAATCTCCTTGTGGATTATAGTCTCTCAAAGATAGCTTAACTTTTAGCGTTTCAGCAATATAAAATGCTACAGATGAAATCTCTTCTGTCTCTTTATCATCACTTTTAACAACTACAGCCTCTTTTATATTTTTTATAGGAGTAGCACCAAAAATATAGACCAGTTTTTTATAAGCATAAAGCTTTTTACTAAAACTATTTACAAGCAAGCTATGGCTAGATATAAATATTAAACCAATATCATACTCATCAACATCTGTAGCAATTATTCCCTCTTCTATCTCAGAATAAGAAAAATAGGCTCGTATATTGCTATTTTCATACGATTTTATTTTCTCCACTATCTCTAAATCGTTTGGATTTGCAACTCTAATTATTAAGCTCTTGTTATCAAATTTATCCAAAAGATAAATAGCCTCTTCGATATAATTTTCTATATTCTCTCTGTCTCTATCGACATCTAAATATAGATAAAAGTTTTTACCAAATGGCTCTGGAAAAATACCACTTTTACTTCTAATTCTCTTATAAACATTAATTAAAACTTGTGGTTTACCAACAAGAAGTAGCCTATCTCTTGGGCGTATCATCGTTGCATTTGTTGGTAAAAGAAGTTTGTTATCTCTATAAATTCCTGCTATTTTCCACTTTATTTGAGGTATAGAGTTGATATGTCTAAAAGCATATGCACTAGAGAATGGAACAATTACTTCCATAATTTCGCCCTCGTTTAAGCCTATTGTCTGGGCAGTTACTGGAACATTTGGTAAAAAGTCGTACAGCCTATTTGCTAAAAGTTCAATAACATCTACGATATTTGTATAGCTATCTTCCAACTCTTTAAATTGTTCATTAGTATCGAGCAGTACTATTCTAACTCTTTCATTTATTGCTCTTATATTACTATAAACTGCTTTTGCTTCGTCAGGATTTTGCATAATAATATATGTAGCTAAAAATTTACTTTTAGAGCAGATACCTTTGAGTCTGTAGATACTTGTAGCATCAACTTTTATATATTCGATATTGTGGCTTTGAATATCTATACTACTGCACTCTTTTATTACTATTGTATAACTAAGTTCAGATATATTTTTAGTAGATATTTTCTTTATAAAACCTTCGGCTATTTCGCCATCTGCAATAATTAATACTCTATTCATATTCCTCTTTTATTTCTTTTTAGATAAAATTTCAAAAAACAAAGACTTCTTAGCAATTCACAGAAGCCAAAACAGTAAAGGCATTATAGCATAATGGATTTTTCAATAGATAAAAAAGATGGCAAAGCGAGAGCTTGCACAATAAAAACTGCTCATTCCACAATACAAACACCAGTATTTATGCCAGTTGGCACAGTTGGAGCTGTAAAAGCACTAGATGCAACAGACTTAAAAGAGCTTTTAAAACCAGAAATAATACTTGGCAATACATACCACCTATACCTAAGACCAGGCGATGAGCTAATAGCAAAGCAAGGTGGCTTACATAACTTTACCCAATACAACAAAAGCTTTTTAACAGATAGCGGTGGCTTTCAAGCATTCTCTCTAAGTGATAATGTAAAAATAGAAGAAGATGGCATAATATTTAGAAGCCATATAGATGGCTCAAAGCACAAATTTACTCCACAAAAAGTGTTAGATATTCAATACAATTTAAATAGCGATATTATGATGATATTAGACGACTTAGTAGCCCTGCCAGCTACAAAAGAGCGGCTAACAAACAGTATTAAACGCACAACACAGTGGGCAAAAGAGTCTATTAACTACCACAGAGCAAACCAGCAAAAAGGCAAAGGTTTAACAAACAATATCTTTGCAATTATCCAAGGTGGAACAGATAAAGAGTTTAGAAAAATCTCTGCAACCGAGCTTTGTGAATTAGACTTCGACGGCTTTGCAATAGGTGGCTTAAGCGTTGGCGAAAGCAATAATCAAATGTATGACACAGTAGAATATACCACACCATTTATGCCAGAAAACAAGCCACGATACCTAATGGGAGTAGGCACACCAGAAGATTTAATAGAAAATATCTACAGAGGCGTAGATATGTTCGATTGCGTAATGCCAACAAGAAATGCAAGAAACGGCACACTATTTACAAGCTTTGGCAAAGTAAACATAAAAGCCGCAAGATACAAAGAAGATAGCCAACCACTAGATAACGAATGCCAATGTCTAACTTGCAAAAACTACTCAAGAGCATATCTAAACCATCTATTTAGAGCAAGAGAAATCACATACTTCCGCCTAGCAACAATACACAACTTACACTACTACTTAACACTTATGAAACAAGCAAGAGAAGCTATTTTAAATGGAAAATACGAAGAGTTTAGAAAAGAGTTTTACGCTAAAAGAAGCTGAAACTTATGCGATTTTTCGCATAAAATTGTTGATAGTTGATGGTTAATTGTTGTTAGTTTATGTTGGAGATAAGGATTAAGTAGATTTATAGGAAATAAAATAGTACTAATTTTAAAGTAAAAAACTCACCTCCGCCGTCATACTGAGCGAATGCGAAGTATCTAATTTAAACAGAAGATAAACTATAGGGCACCTCCAATGCTATTAAGTTAAGGGTTTTAACTCCGTAAAATGCAGAAAGCTTAAAGCACGAAGCTAAAAGCTAGCCACTGTGTCATTCCCGTGGAAACGGGAATCCACGGTTTAAATTGTTAAAAAAATTAAATTGCAGCTTATAGACTGTTAAAATTGTAGATTCCCGTTTTCACGGGAATGACGGTGGTCGTAGATTATAAGTTTTATTTAATAATTAATTCTATTAAATGGATATAGAATCCTTAACTTAATTGCAATGTAGGGTACCTATACAACAAAAATACCTTTGACTTATTGTATTACGAAATAACCTGTAGAGTGCAGTGCCCTAACTGCACATTTAATATCTAAAAATTAACTACTTATTTTTTCCATGGCTACACACAGCATCTTGAATGCCTGCATATTTTCCATTATCACTACTAGAAATCTCTTTGTTATAACCTAAAGATACAGTTGGTTGATTTTTTAGAAAATCCCAACCACCCATTACAGCGGTATTTTTAATATTATACCCTGCACTAATATCTAAACCTAACTTTTTATCTTGCTGTGCCCAAGGAAAATAGCTAAGACCAGCCGCAACAACAGCTTTTTTATCTTCTCCACTAGAGAGTACCTTAATTGTAGCACCAGCACCTTCAGCACCACTGCTACTACCACCAAAATTATAAGTAATACCACCCATTACAGCAGGATTAGCAGACAAAACAGTAGCAAACAGAGTTGATAAAATTACTAATTTTAAATTTTTCATAATAAACTCCCAAAAAGTTCTTTTGTAATATTATACAATAT
>WFYP01000012.1 GCA_015490055.1 Nitratifractor sp. | reverse complement strand
TATCAAAACCTATATTTTATTGTAAAGTCTATTTTACAATAAATCTATTTAATTGTCAAATATATTTTACACTTTTATAATTTCTATGTTAAAACTTGGTATAATTTCATAAAATAAAGGAGCTACTATGCAAAATTTAACAGAACTTAGAAAAAGTATCGATAATATAGATAATGCAATTATTGCGATGTTAGCAGAACGGTTTAAAGTTACCCAAAAGGTAGGCGAGTATAAAGCAAAAAATAGTCTTCCAGCAGTCGATAGTTCAAGAGAAGAGGAGCAGTATAAACGCATAGCAGAGTTGGGTGAAAATTATGGCTTAAATCCAGAATTTGCTAAGAGATTTTTGCAAACTGTGATAGACGAAGTTGTTAGCAACCATAAAGAGATAGCCAAGCAGTTTAAAAACTAATCTGCATAGTCGAGCAGTGCAAGCTACCGCCTTGCTCTATTAGTTTTAAGCATGGCACTGGAATAACTTCTCTATCTGGAAATAGCTTTTTAAATATTTCGTGTGCCTCTTTGTCTTTTGGGCTTTGGTAGGTTGGGAAAAGCAAGGCTTTGTTGCTTATTAAAAAGTTGGCGTAGCTTGCTGGTAGGCGATTGTTATCTTTTATTTTTGGCTCAGTAAATGGCAAAGGTACTAAATTATATGGCTTGCCATCTGCTTGCCTGAAGCTTTTAAGCTCTTTTTCTAACTCTTGCAAGCTTTTGTAGTGAATATCGCTACTATCTTCGCACTTTAAATAGGCTATTGTATCAGCATTTACAAATCTTGCTAGCATATCTATATGTCCGTCGGTATCGTCGCCTTCAAGAAAGCTATTCTCTACCCAAAATACTCTTTTTGCACCCAGTTTTTGGCTTAAAATATCTTCGGCTTCAACTTGGCTTAAGCCAGCGTTTCGGTTTGGATTTAGCAGGCAAGATTTTGTTGTTAATATTGTGCCTTGCCCATCAGTATCCATTGCTCCGCCCTCTAGTTCTATATCAATACTTTCAAGCTCTGCTCTGCCGTAAAAGCCTCTATTTTTCAACTGCTGGTTTACGCTATTATCTAAGCTTGCTTCAAACTTTCCACCCCAGCCATTAAATCGAAAATCTAAAAGCTTATTAGCTCCATCTTCTTCTATGCTTAAAGCTCCATAATCACGAGTCCAAGTGTCGTTAAACTTAGCTTCTATAAATATAATATTATTTGTAGAGCAAAAGTGCTTTTTTGCTTCGTTTGTATCATCGACTAGCATATAAACCATTTGCGAATAGCCTATAGCTTGGGCTATTTTTCTAAAAACTCCTGCTGATTGCTCTAGCCCCACATTTACCCAATCTGTGTTTTTGTTTGGAAGTGCCATTAATACAGCATTTTGTCGCTCCCATTCAGCTTTTAGTCGTCTCATTTTTTAGTCCAAATCACATTTTTTAGCAACTTCACCACTCTTGTCTCGTCTGATAACCTCTTTTAACTCTTTTATTAGCTTCCAAATAATAATAAGTGTTATCGCTCCCGCAATAATTTTTGTATAAAATATCCAATCCATTTTAACCCTTTTTTAGTTATAATCACATATGGCAACTATTAAAATATCGAAAAATAACTTATATCATAATCTTAACCAATTAGCCCTAAAAAGTGGCTCAAAAAATAAAATTGCAGCAGTTTTAAAAGACAATGCCTACGGTCATGGCATTGAACTAATGGCAAAACTAGTAAGCGAATGGGGCATTGAGCAAGCTGTAGTTATGAATAATTTAGAAGCTGCGAAAATAGAAAAATTATTTAAAAATACACTGGTTTTAAATGATACAATAACAAATAATCCTAGAGTTTCATACGCAATTACAGAGATAAATACATTAAAAAATGCCCCAAAAGGTGCAAAACTTGAGTTAAAAGTAGATACTGGAATGCACAGAAACGGTATTTTAATGAGCGAATTAAAAGAGGCACTAAATATTATTAAAGCCAACGGCTTAAATCTATATGGAGTATTTACCCACTACCGTAGTGCCGATGAATTTACAAGCGAATTTGCTTGGCAAAAAGCGAATTTCGAGCAGGTAAAAAGCATAGTTAAAGAAGCTGGCATAGAGAATGTTAGATTCCACAGCCACAACTCCGCAAGTCTATTAAGATGCAAAGAATTTAACGAAGATTTAGCAAGAGTTGGCATAGCGATGTATGGATACAACGAATTACCAACTCCACTAGAGCAGGTAGAGTTAAAGCCGATTCTGAGTCTTTGGGCAAATCGAACTTCTAGCAGAGAGTTAAAAGCTGGTCAAAGAGTAGGCTACGGTGGAGATTTTATAGCCCCTAGAGATATGATAATTTCAACTTACGATGTAGGATATGGCGATGGGCTATTTAGAGGCAATAGCAAAAAACCACTAATTACAAAAGAAGGATTGCCAATATTAGGTAGAGCATCAATGGATTTTATATCTATAGAATCGACAAAAGAGGAGCTTTGTATCTTTGATAATGCCAAAGAAGTTTCTAAACATTTCAACACAATAAGTTACGAAATTACTACAAATTTAAAAAGTGAAATTAAAAGAGAAGTTGTAGAGTAGTTTTTAGACTTTGAAATTAAAGGGCAACTTCAGTTATTAAGTTAAGAATTCTATAACCATTTAATGGAATCAATTATCAAATAAAATTGATAATCTATCACCGCTGTCATTCCCGTGAAAACGGGAATCTACAATTTTTACTGTCTATAAATTGCAATTTAACTTTTTTGACAATTTAAACCGTGGATTCCCGTTTCCACGGGAATGACACAGTGGCTAGCTTTTAGCTTAGTGTATTTTATGGTGTTAAAACTCTTAATGGCAATGGCGGTGCTCTTTAGAAGAGAGTTTAATTTTAAAAGAGCGTCTATGGATTTTGCAATATCCATACTTTTCTATAGCTTCAATATGGGCTTTTGTTCCGTAGCCTTTATGTTTTTCAAAGCCATATTCTGGATATATTTTAGAGTACTCTACCATTTGCCTATCTCTATAAACTTTGGCTAATATACTAGCAGCACTTACGGCTTTAACTTTTGCATCGGCTTTTATTAATGTAGATATACCATCAACTCCAAAACTGCTATTTCCATCGAAAAGAAAATTTGTATCTTCTCCAAAATAGTTTTTAATAGCTTCTAAGCACTCTTTTATCGCTTTACTCAATCCAATTTTATCTATTTTTGTAGCATTTACTTCGTAAATAAAGTATTTTGAAGAGTTTTTTATTATTTCATAAAGTTTTTCTCGTTTTTTTTCTGAAAGTTTTTTGGAGTCATTTAGCCCATCTATATCTTTTGATAAAATAACACCAGCCATAACTAAAGCCCCAGCTATAGGACCTCTACCAGCTTCATCTATTCCACAAAGACTCTTTGAATCTATATCAAAATCATCAAAAAGAGAGACTATTTTTTTGCTCATTAATTATCCATTTACCATTTGTTATCTGCTAGTTAATTGTAGTAGTATATAATTTTACCATAAGAGGTTGATTAATCTCTTACTCCTTGTT
>WFYP01000011.1 GCA_015490055.1 Nitratifractor sp. | reverse complement strand
GAATCGCTGTCGATAATTTCAACATCAATGACATCGTCATCTCCTTTTTTATATTTTATATTTTCATCCGGCACTATTTTAGCAAACATTCTTAGATAAATTGTGTATAAAAGTAGTAAAATACCTAATATATCACTAAAAACACCAGGAATTATTAAAAGTATAGCACCAAGTATATAAGAAATAGCAGCATTTTGTGCACTTATTAAATTAAATTTTTTAAATCCTATACTATTAAAGCTATCCATAATTGCATATGGAGATAGTCTAAGCAATACTACACCAATAAGTGATGTACCTACTACCCATACAACACTCCAACCAAAACCTATTATAATACCAACTTTTATAGATACTAAAAGTTCAATTATAAAATATGCAACAATTAAAAGCATTTATACTAAATATTCTCTAATTTTATTTGCAACTTCATCAACTGCAACTTCCTCTTTTTCAAGAGTTTTTCTATTTACTATCTCTACCAAGCCATCTTTTACTTTTTTACCAACTATAATAGCGTATGGAATACCCAAAAGTTCAAAATCACTAATTTTAAAACCAAATCTCTCTTTTCTATCATCTAATAGCACATCGAAATCTTTACCAAGTTCTTTGTATAAACTCTCACCTAAGTTTAACTCTTCCTCTTTTTTAATGTTTGATACAATTATCTCTAAATCAAAAGGTGTACTCTCTTTTGTCCAGATAGGTCCTCTATCATCGTGATTTTGCTCAATAATTGCAGCTAAGAGTCTTGAAATTCCAATACCGTAAGTTCCCATTAAGAATGGTTTAGATTTTCCATTTTCATCTAAAAATTCTGCTTTCATTGGTGCAGAGTATCTATCACCTAATTGGAAAATATGCCCTACTTCTATACCTTTTGTATATTTTAATTTACCATTTTCACATCTTGCACACTTATCGCCCTCTTTTACGGCAACTAAATCTTTATACTCTAAACCTAACTCTACTAAGTTTAAACCTACATAGTGGTAATCTACTTCGTTAGCCCCTGCAATCGTAGCTATCTCACCCTTTAATTGATTATCTGCAACAAACAAAATATCTTCTGGTAAATCTTTTGGACCCATAAAACCAGGTGTTAGTCCAGCCTCTTGCAACTCTTCATCGTTAATATCTACTAAATCGTTAGCATCTACTGCATTGCAAGCTTTTACCTCTTGTAACTCATCGCTTCCTCTAATACCAAATAGTGCAATTTTCTCTACACCATCATCATAAAGTGCTTTTTTAGCTACAACTTTTAAAAGATAATATGGCTCTATCTTAAAAAATTCTGCCAACTCATCTATAGTTTTAACATTTGGAGTAAGAAATTTACCAAAGTTCATCTCTGGTCTTTCGTACTCACTATTTGCTTCGTGTGGAGCTTTTGGATTTGCTCTAACGGCTGCTTCTATGTTTGCTCCATATTCGCAATCTTCACATACTACTATTGTATCTTCTCCACTATCTGCAAGCACCATAAACTCTTTGCTTCCGCTTCCACCAATAGCACCGCTGTCTGCTTCTACAACTCTAAAATCTAGCCCTAATCTTTTAAAGATATTACTATAAGTCTCTTCCATTTTATTAAAGCCATCTTTTATCATAGACTCTTCATCTTTATGGAAGCTATAACCATCTTTCATTAAAAATTCACGCCCACGCATTAACCCAAATCTTGGTCTAATTTCGTCTCTAAATTTTGTTTTTATCTGGTATAGATTTATTGGAAGTTGCTTATAACTTTTTACATATGAGCGTACTAAGTTTACCATCATCTCTTCGTGTGTTGGACCTAATACAAACTCTGCATCTTTTCTATCTTTAAAACGAAGTAACTCTTTGCCATATTTCTCGAATCTACCACTCTCTTGCCAAAATTCGCTTGGAGTTACAAAAGCTAGCTCAACCTCTTGACAACCTACTTTATCTAGCTCCTCTTTAGCAACTGCGTGTACTTTGTCTAAAACTTTTTTACCTAATGGCAAAAAGTTATATAATCCTGCTCCGACGCTTTGTATGAAGCCACCTTTTAGTAAATATATATGGCTTGCTAAAGTAGCCTCACTTGGTACATCTTTTGATGTAAATATAAAAGCTTCTGAAAATTTCATTATTAATTATCCTTTTTATATTTTTGTGGATCAACACTATCTGTGTTTACATTAAATATCTCTTTAATTGCATTAATTGCAACTGTACCTTCACTCTCTTTAGATAACTCTCGCATCTTCTTTGTGGGGTTGTGTAAAAATTTATCAAAAAGTTGCAGAGCCATATACTCTAAATTTTCACTAGACTCTTTAGGTAAATACCCTTTTTTTGTAACTCTTGCAACCTCTTGTTTTACAATATCTTGAATACTTAAACGCATCTGTTTAATAACAGGTTCAACAGCTAATGCTTGTAGCCATCTTAAAAACTCTTTTTTATGTTTTTTAACTATGTCTGCTGCTATAATAGCTTGCTCTCTTCTAAGTGCATGATTATTTTTAGATATCTCTTGCAAATCATCAATATAGTAAGTTTTTATTCTATCTACAATTATATTTTTATCTATATCTCTAGGTATTGCCATATCAAACCAAAGCCTATCCATATTTTTTTCTTCTATCATATCACTTGTAATTATTGGCTCTTTAGATGAAGTCGCTGTAAAAAGTAGTCTATATTTATTAATATAACTAGGCAATTTTTCGTAACTTCCCACTTTTACATTCTCTCCTAACTCTTGTGCAAGCTCCTGTGCATGCTCTTTTGTTCGAGAAATCAATAAGACATCTGCTCCTGCTCTTAGTAAATGTTTAGCTGCCAATTTACCCATTTCTCCAGAGCCAATTACTACGCCAACCATACCAGATAGAGAACTTAATTCCTCTTCGGCTTGTGCTACTGCTACGGAAGCTATTGATATTGGGTGTTCAGATATATTTGTGCTATTTCTAATTTCAGCAGCACATTTTACTGCATGGCTAAGTAACCTATTAAGCTCTTTTCCAGCAGTTCCATTTTTAAAAGAAACTCTAAAAGCATCTTTTACTTGACCTGTAATTTGAGCCTCTCCCACAACCATAGAGTCTAGCGAAGATACAACATTAAAAAAGTGTTCTACTGCTTCATTCTCTTCAAAACGAAGGGCACTTTTCTCTAACTCATAAAAATTAATACCCTTTGTTTTACTTAAAATCCCTAAAATTGCGTGATATGTAGCAAAGTTATCTCGACTTGCTACTACAATTTCGACTCTATTGCATGTATTTACAACAAATGCTTCTAAAATAAAATCAAAGTTTGTTAAAGCCTTTAAAAATTCTTTAATTTCATTTTCATCCTTAAATGCAATAGATTCCCTCTGCTCTAACGAACACTTTTTATAATTAAAACTAACAACTTGATAATACACTAAAAGCTCCTATCTACCATTTTTATAGCTATTGCTTCTAAACCATGCTCACCTGCTTTTTGCATTATCTCTATCGCTTCATTTATCAGTTCAAAAGCTTCTTGTTTAGCTTTTTCTATTATATTATACTCTTTAAATTTAGCCAATATCCACTCTTGTTCATTTAGTTTTAATGCTCTTTTGTGTAAAGATTTTAACTTCTCTTTATCTTCTGTGTTTAATACTTCATATAAATATATGTACGGTAGAGTAGTTTTACCCTCTTTAAAGTCATTAAGAGCAGGTTTACCCAATGTTTTAGAATCAGATACAATATCTAAAATATCATCTATCATTTGAAATGCTATTCCTAAGTTTCTTCCATATGTTTTATATATATCTTTAGGCTTGCCAGCTAGTATTGCAGCAGATTCAGAAGCTGCCTCTATAAGTGCAGCTGTTTTTTGATAAATCATCTCTATATAGGCAGCTTTATCTGTATTAAAACTATCACCCATATAGACATCTTTACGCTCACCAATGCTTAATTGAACAACTGCATTAGAGATACTCTTTGCTACAAATCTATCTATATCGATAAGTTCATAGAATGCTTTAGAGTATAAAACATCTCCAACCATAATTGCACTTTTATTACCAAAAATAGCATTTATAGAATCGACTCCTCTTCTTGTAGAAGCATCATCAATAACATCATCGTGTAATAAGCTTGCAGCATGTATCATCTCTACAATAGCAGCAGATTTTACAACACTTAAACCATTGCCAGCAATCTCTAACATAAGTTTAGCTCTTAAGCGTTTACCTGCTGGTATTTTAGATACCACTTTTGCAATATCTGGCTCGTTTAAGTCTAAAACATACTGCTCTATTTTTCTCTCTACTGCTTCTAGCACTATTAAATCCCTATTCACACTGTGTTACAATATTACCAACAGTTTCAATGAATAGTGAATTTACTCTATTCTCATACTCTTTAGGTTCTACAACTTCAAATGTTTTAAGTTGTTTTTCATACTCTTCTTCTAATCCATTTTCTTCTAATAATTTTTCAGCGAGTGCTAATCTTGCAAAAACTTTTTCTATCTCCATAGCTACAATATTTTGGTTTGCAGTCTTTATAATAGACATAAAGTTATCTTTTGGAGTCGTACTCATAAAATCATCATCGTCAAATATATTCATAAAATATTCCTATTTTTTTTTGCATTATATCACTCAAATTATTAAGGGAAGCTCTAATAATCGACTATACTTAATAACATCTCTCTTTTAGATACATTTTGCAACGCTAATAATCCATCCCTTCTCTTGCATTTGCCAATGTTAAAGCAAAGTGTACATTAACATTATGTTTTTTTAGGACTCTATGGGCTTGCTCAAGGGTAGTTCCTGTAGTTGTAGTATCATCTATAATTATTGCATCTATATTCTCAGGACCTTTATATATAAAATCTCTAGGGTTTTCTAATCTAAATTCCAGAGACTGCCCCGCATATTGTACTCTATTTTGTGCTTTTAATACATTATGTAGTGCAATAGCTTTTTTATTTTTTTTTGTAGAATAATGAGTTAAAATTGCTACATTAGAGTAACCTCTATCTACATTTTCATCTATACCTATTACATATATTTTATCACAATCTATATTTTCTACATACGCCTTTAAAAATGGGGCAAAAAATTTTTTAGCTAAAAATTTATATATTCTATAGCCACTAGATATATATTTACTTTTTACAAATTCTACAGTTAAATAGTAATCAAAAAAGCTGACTATATCTAAATTTCCAACTTCTTTTTCTATCATTTCAGGGATTAAAAACTCTTTTTGACACTCTTTGCAAATAGGTTCTATAGATAATTTATCACAACTAAAACAGCGCATTGTTCTCCAAATTTATCTTTTTTTAAATATATTGTGTTATATTTTTCCAAATTTTAATAAAGGTTAAAAGTAATGATACCATTTTCAGATGAAGATTTATATATTGCAACAAAAAACTATCTTCCAAAAATTGAGGAGTATGTAAAGTCTCATGAAGGGACAATGAAGCTTTTAGGTGTAAAAGATGGCGTAATTTATGTAGAATTAGGTGGAACATGCAATGGCTGTTCTATGAGTGTAATGACAACAAAAATGGTTGTACAAAAAAAACTTAGAGAATTAATACATCCAGAAATAAGTGTAGAAAGTATATTCCCAGGACAAGAAGACACTTTACCAGAGGGTATATATAAAGCTAGCTAACGAGTTTTAAATCTCCAGCTAACTTTTTTAAGTTTTCCATCTATCATAGCTTGCAAAAATACTCTATACTTAGTATGATGTTTTAATTTTTGCAGTGGCAATAATATAAAACTATTTTTTTTAAGTTTTTTTGCCCTATCGTTTCTAAAAGTAACAATTTTACTAGGAACTATATAATTTCTTCTTTTTAACTCAAATTTTTTAACTCTTATATCTGTATAGT
>WFYP01000010.1 GCA_015490055.1 Nitratifractor sp. | reverse complement strand
TAGTTATTCATCTTTATTCACAATCTTAAAAGATATTATATCCTCTTTTTTATGAGATTTTATCTATTTTTTTAGTTTTGTAACTTTAAAGTCTCTATTTTATTGGATAACTCTTCGATAGCAACTTTTAAATTTTCGTCATTTTCTATAATCTCTTCTATCTTTTTCATGGCATGGCTAATTGCAGAGTGGTCTTTCATTCCAAAATATATTGCAATTTGAGGCATAGAGTTTGGTGTTAAGTTTCTTGCTAAATAGATAGAAATTCTTCTAGCTTCTACAATCTTTTTAGCTCGTTTTTTCGATTTAATGTCGCTAGGTTTTACATTTAACTCTTCTGAAACTATATCTACAATGGTATCGATTGTAATACTCTTTTTCTTTTCGCTTAAATAGTCTTCGATAGCATTTTTAGTAAACTCTAAAGTAATTTTTTGTCTTAATAAACTACTCATAGCGTTTATTTTTATAATAGTACCCTCAATTTCTCGAATGTTTGAGCCAAGTTTTGTTGCTAAATAATTTACTATCTCTTCATCTAAACGAATACCATTTAGTTCAGACTTTTTCTTAATAATTGCAATTTTTGTCTCTAACTCTGGTGGGTTGATATCTACTAACATTCCCCACTCGAAACGGCTTTTTAATCTATCTGCAAGTCCAGCAATCTTTTTAGGTGCTCTATCAGAAGTTATGACAATCTGTTTACTTAAAGAGTGCAATTCGTTAAATGTGTGAAAAAACTCCTCTTGTGTTTGCTCTTTTCGGCTGATAAATTGAATATCGTCTATCAATAAAATGTCGCAATTTCTGTAATAATCTCTAAATCTATCCATTGTACCAGTTCTTAAGTGGTTTGTATATCTGTTTAGAAATTGCTCAAAAGTGTTATATATAATTTTATCACCCATATTAAAGCGGTAATTTCCAATAGCTTGCATAAGGTGTGTCTTTCCAAGCCCAACGCCACCATAAATAAATAGCGGGTTATACTGCTTACCAGGAGTTTCGGCAACTGCTTTAGATACATTATATGCCAATGCGTTAGAGTCACCCTGAACAAAAGAGTTGAAAGTAAAAGATGGGTTTAGAAGTGTAGATTGATTACTCTGCTCTTTTTTGCTTACCGTCTTTACTCTCTGTTTACTTTTAGCGTTTTTCACATCTACTATAATTTCTGCTTTTAAGCCACTCTCTATTTCGTAAAGATGGGCTATTTTTTTCTGATATTTTGTTTTAATCCACTTTGCAGATAGTATATTATTGGTTGTGAAAATTGCAATATCACTTCTTGAACTCTTTTCGTCATACTTTAAGTGTTTGATATATCGATTGTATTCGTTCTGTGAAATCTCATCTTTTAACTTATCTAAAACTTTTTGCCCTATATTTGTGCTCATATTTTAACCTATGTGAAAAACTTTTTATAATTTTAGCTCAACTTTGCTAAAATAGGAGCAAAAAAGAGATAGTGATAAGTTATTCACTATGTGAAAGAATAGGTGAATGTATATATTAGGAATAGACCCCGGAAGCCGTAATTTAGGGTATTGCATACTAAAAAGCAATGGTGTGAAAAACTCTTTAATAGAGGCTGGATTAATTAAAATAAAAAGCACAACTCTGCAAGAACAGATAGTCGAGATGGTAGAGGGTTTTGATATCATTTTAAAAAACCATACAATAGATGAAGTTGCAATGGAGGATATATTTTTTGCATTTAATCCAAAAACAGTTATTAAATTGGCACAATTTAGAGGAGCTTTAAGTTTAAAGATGCTTCAAGAGATTGGATACTTTTACGAATACACACCCTTACAGGTAAAAAAGGCTTTAACAGGCAATGGAAAAGCCACAAAAGAGCAAGTTGCATTTATGGTTAAACGAATTTTAAATATAAAAAAAGAGATAAAACCATTAGATATAACAGACGCTATGGCAGTAGCAATTACACACTCTCAGCGTTTAAGAAGTAGAAATACACATAAATAACAAAAAAATTACATTTTAACTTTATCCCAAAAAATGGCGATAAAATATGTCAAATTAATTTGTTTCTTAAATATATTACGATAAAATGGATTGTTTGATTAATAAATCAAATAATAAAATTAATAAAACTACTCTTTATTTTAATAAAAAAAAATGATATAATTAGATTAAAGAGCTAAAAAAGGTATAAATTATGTATAGTGCTTTACAGACAAAAACTGTTCTATATGTTGAAGATGATAAAACAGTAAGAGAAAATATAAAAGAGATACTTGGTGAATTTTTTAAAAGGGTTATTGCCGTAGAGACAGGCGAAGAGGGGTGGCTACAGTTTAAGAAAAATCGTATAGATTTAGCTATAGTCGATATCGAATTGCCTGGATTTAACGGCTTAGAGTTAATTAGAAAAATTAGAAAAGAGAGAGCAGATTTACCAGTAATTGTAGTATCTGCATATACAAAAACAGATTATCTACTTGAATCAGTTGAGTTAAAGTTAGATAAATATATTGTTAAACCATTAACTTCAAGAAAGCTATATGAACTTTTAATGAAACTAGAGAAAGAGTTAGGTGAGACAACTACACTTTATCTACCATTAAATGTAACTATAGATACACTTAAAAGCAACATTCAGTTTGATGGACATCAATATCCACTAACTTATAGAGAGTTAAAAATGATGCAAATGCTTCATGAAAAGGGTGCAGTAACTTATGAAGAGCTTTATCAATTATGGAATGAAGTGCCAACAGATAATGCTATAAGATCATTTGTAAAACAGCTTAGAAAGAAACTTCCAGATGGCTTGCTTAAGGTTCGCTCTAAAATTGGATATGTTTTAGAAGGCAACTAGGTGTTAAAAGAATATACATCTAAGAGAATAGCAGCATATATTGCTATTTTCCCGCCAATATTAATGTTACTGTATGCATTAGTTACATATAGCATTTTTTTCAACTCTCAAAATGAACAAAATAACTATATTTTGAAACTTCAAGAGAATAGACTAGCTTCTATTACAGAAAAAGCTTTAAAAACTAGAGTTTATACTATCGATAGCTTTATTGATAATGAAAAACATAAACAAGAGATATTTAAATTTTTAAATAGTATTAAAATGCACGATAAAAAGGGTATTGTAGTATTTGATAAAAATGGAAAAGTATTATATAAATCTGTGAAATATATATCTCCAATATTACTAAAGCATTTATATC
>WFYP01000009.1 GCA_015490055.1 Nitratifractor sp. | reverse complement strand
TTTTTGTTTTGCCCTAAGGGTAGCACAAGAGGGCACTTACTGCAAATACTTTTTAACGCAAGTTAGCTTTGGCTAGCTTTTATTAAAAACTATTCACATTAAGCACCCTCTTGTGCTATTAAATGTTGTATATAGTGCGTAACTTCAGTTAGTAATAAAAAAGTACCTAATATTGAGTTAAAAGCTACAAATGGTAAAGTTCTTAACTTATCTAAACTTGATAAAACGGTAATATTTATTATGCCAAGACCAAGCAGTCCACTATATTCTACCCCAAAAAATTGGGATAAAATACCTGGAGCAAAAGGTTGCACTATACAATTAAAAAATTATAAAGATAATATAGACGAGTTTACACGACTCGGCTACACAATTTATGGATTAAGTGTTCAAAGTCTCCAATACCTAACAGAAGTACAACAAAGATTAGAATTACCATTCGATTTTTTAAGTGATGAAGAGCTTAAGTTAGCATCATTACTTAACTTACCAACAATGCAAATAGAAAATTTAACTTTATATAAAAGGGTTACTTTAATTATAGAAAAAAATATCATTAGTAAAGCTTTTTATCCAGTTATTTCTCCTGCTAAAAATTTTATAGATACAATCGAGTGGATTAAAGATAATATATAGTAGAATTCTATTTTATATCAAAAAAATTAAAAAGGTAATATAAATATGTTTAAAAGCAAAGATTTTAATATTTTAGTTGGTATCAGTATCGCTATATTAGCTATTTTAGCACTGGGTATATATACAAGTCCTACATATACACAAAAACAAGCAATTTTTAACTCGACTATATTTTTTATATCTGTTATATTTATTACATCTATTACACTGATAGTTTTATGGCATGGATTTAAAGAATTTAGTATAATGTTAGCAATTATTTTGGCTATGATAATTTCTCTACTTGGGGTAACAGCTGGTTTAATAGCTGTGTTAATGACATATATTATTTGGGGCTTTGCCTTCTCTATAGAACTACTGCTAGCACATAATGGCGTAGAGAGTGCTATAGTATGGTTTAAAAAACATTACAATGTAAAAAGTTTTAAAGTAGAATTTAAAATCTTCTATCCAATGATTATAGTTATGCATCTATTTTTAGAGATAATTCCAGGGATAATATATCAAGAAGCTATACTCGATTTTAAGCCAAAAGAGTTATATCAAGCAATGCTAGGTGAGTTGGGAAAGAAGTAAGAAGTTCTGTTCTCAAGACCGAATGTAATAAAAGTTGTACTACAAAGCAAGCTCTACAAACTCAACGCTCTCGCCATTAAAAATTCCAACCCTTTCACTACAAGCTAGAGATGGTAAAGATATATAATTTCCTATAACAACGCCTTGGTGGTAATGTCCTTCTATTACCAAGTCTGCTTTGTAGTTTTTAGCAATTTTTTTAGCTAAAATCTCAAAATTTTTAATCTTTTTGCATATCTTTTTATTGCACATAGTAGCTAATTTATTTTTGGCTATAAACTCTGGCAATAGCTTTAAAATTATTGGGTTTCTTATTAGTTTTGTATAAAATTTGTAGCTAAGTTTCATCTCGTACCTATCGCCATGCGAGAGTGCGACTGTTTTATTATCATATTTAAAAATTACAGGTTGTTGTTCTATTTTGAATATTTTAACATTTTTAAATAGTGGTTTTAAGTTAAAGTCGTGGTTGCCTTCTATGTATATAACTTCTATCTTTTTAGCAAGTTCATCTATTATCTCTATCTCTGTTTTGAATAGATTTTTTAAGTAACTAGAGCCACCAACTAAAAGGTCGAATATATCTCCCATTAAAATTAATTGAGGGCAATGTAACTTGCCACTATCCAATGATTTTAGAATATCTATTAAGCTCTTATTGTGGTTTGGATAGTGGGCATCAGCTATAAATATTGCACCCTTTTTAAGGAACATAGGCAATTTTTGGTGCTCCTAAGCCTTCGTCTAAGCCCATTGCAATATTTGCAGCAACTAACGCTTGCGAGCTAGCTCCTCTTAGCAAATTATCTATTGCAGAGCTTATAAATAGTGCATTTCCATTTTTTGCTGCGAAAACATCGCAAAAGTGTGTGCCTGCTGTGCTTTTTATATCTACAGGTTTCTCTCTAACTCTTATAAATGGCTCATTTTCGTATGCTTTTTTAAGTACATCTAACGGCTCTATGTCATCTTTTAATACCGCATAAACACTTACTAACTCGCCTCTAGTTGCTGGTATTAAGTGTGGTACAAAGTTTACTTCAAAATCTCTGCCGTGTACCTTTTTTATCTTCTCTTTTATCTCTGGTGCGTGGCGGTGCTTTAGTGGGTTGTATGCAAATATATTTTCATTAATTGTAACAAATGCGTTACTCTCTGTAAGCTTTTTGCCAGCTCCACTAACACCACTTTTTGCATCTACAAATATTGGCGTGCCCTCTTGCAGATATGGAATAAATGGCAATAAGCCAAGCAGAGTTGCTGTTGGGTAACACCCCGGCCCTGCTACTACTTTTGCATTTTTAATATCTTCTCTAAAGTACTCTATAAGCCCATATGCCGAGTTTGCTAAATTCTCTTCATCTGTGTGCTTGCAGTAGGCTTGCTCGTAAGTTTCTAACTCTAAACGGTAATCTGCTGAAAGATCTATTACTTTAACACCTTTAGCTATTAACTCTTTTGCAACTTCCATAGAGTGCTTGTGTGGAAGGGCTAAAAATGCCAACTTGCAACTGCTAGCAATTTTATCTATATCTACAGCTTCTACATCTAACTCTAGCACACCTTTTAAAGCAGGGTGCAAGGCAGTTAGCGTTGTATCGCCTTTACTTGTCGCAAGATAAGCTACTTCAAAAACTGGGTGGTTTATTATTAGCTTAACAAGCTCTAAACCTGTATATCCACTTGCCCCAATAATTGCTACATTAATTTTGCTCATTAGTCACACTCGATTGGCTCATACTTAACCTCTTCGATGTCGAAGCTCTTTTTGCCACTTGGTAGAGTAATCTCTACTTCGTCACCCTCTTCTTTGCCTAGTAGAACTCTAGCCATTGGCGATTGTATAGATATAAGCCCTTTAGCGGGGTTCGACTCTTGCACGCCTACGATTGTATATTTAACTTCTTCATCGCTATCTTGGTCGATTAAAACAACAGTAGAGCCAAAGCTAACTCTCTCGTGAGCCAAAGTTGATGGGTCGATTACTTGAGCACGCCCAATTATATCGGTAAGCTCTGCAATTCTAGCCTCCATAAGACCCTGACGCTCTTTTGCTGCGTGATACTCAGCATTCTCTTTTAAATCGCCTAACTCTCTTGCTTCGTCGATAATTTTTGCTATTTTAGCACGCTCTTCGCTTCTTAATTGCTCTAACTCAATAGATAACTTTCTAAAACTACTCTCTAACATAGGAACTTTCTGCACAAGCTATCCTTTTTAATTTTTGTAGTATTATATCAAAAAAAATTGAGGTTATATACGAAAATGAAACTTTCATCACTATTAAACTTCAAATAAAAAATATGAAAGTTTCTCTTGCCAAAGGCAAAGCTTTAGTAAGAGGAGTTCTTAAGAAGGAGAAATATTTGAAAAAGAAAACAGTACTTATAACTAACGATGATGGCTTCGATTCGCCAGGTTTACTAGCTCTAAAAAAGGCGATAGAGCCAATAGCAAATGTAATAGTCGTAGCCCCAACTCTACAAAAGTCGGCTTGTGGACACTCGCTAACATTAACAAGACCTTTGCACTTTATAGAAATCGATAAAAACTTTTATAAGCTAGATGACGGTACGCCAAGCGATTGTGTATTTCTATCTTTAACCAAACTCTTTAAAGAAAAAAAGCCAGATTTAGTAGTAAGTGGTATAAATATAGGACCAAACTTAGGCGAAGATATAACATACTCTGGCACAGCTGCGGCTGCTATGGAAGCGGTATTGCAGGGCATACCAGCCATTGCATTCTCGCAAGTTTGCAAAGGCGATTGTGGCAAATTAAATTTTGAGTTAGCAAAAGAGATAGCCGCTAAATTGGTAAAAAAAACACTAGAAGAGGGCTCAGCTGTTGAGGATAGAAAGTTTTTAAATGTAAATATTCCACCACTAAATCCAAGCGACTACAAAGGTAGCAAAGTAACACACGCAGGACGAAGAAGCTACGGCTTCGATGCCCAAGTACACCATAACCCAAGAGGCTTAGAGTACTACTGGATAGGTTTACCAAAAATCGACTGGACTCCAACTAAAAACCCAAAACACGACTATAGCGACATAGAAGCAATAGAAGATGATTTTGTATCCATAACACCAATACATTTAGATATGACACACTACGAAAGTATTAAAAAAGTAGAAGAGTGGCTATGAGATACAGCAGATGCAAAACACTATTTGGAGATGAAGATTTTGCCAAACTGCAAAAAGCAAAAGTGCTAATTCTGGGCGTTGGTGGAGTAGGAAGCTACGCTCTTGATTGCCTACACAAAAGTGGAGTAACAAATATAACTATACTAGATTACGACACTTACGACGAAAGCAACTTAAACCGCCAAATAGGAGCCGAAGGCAACATTGGCAAAAGTAAAGTAGAAACTCTTGCTAAACTATACCCAAACATAACCCCAATAGAGCAAAAGATGGATTTAGCATGGCTAGAGAGCTTTGACTTTGAACCATACGACATAATAATAGATGCCGCCGATACAACAAAAGTAAAAGTAGAACTAGCTAAAAAGCAGTACAAAAAACTAATAATGTCGCTAGGTAGTGCCAAACGAGCCGACTTTAGCAAAATAGAGGTAAGCACAATATTCAAAACCCACGGCGACGCTTTGGCTAGAAAAATCCGTAACGAATTAAAAAAAGCCAAATTTAACAAAAACTTTACAGTAATATTCAGCCCCGAAGAGGCAAAATGCAAAGAGAAAGGCTCTTTTGTAGCAATAACCGGAGCTTTTGGCTTGGCGATATGTTCAGAGGTGGTTAAGAAGATATTAAAAGATTAAGTAAACAATTTTTTCTCTAAAATATCAAACATCTTTTCTTGCTCTATTATGTTACTGTTTTCAATATATCTCTCAGACTGAACTATTAACTTAAATAAATTAGAAGATTTTTTCAAGTTCTCATAGCTATTATAATCTTGTATAGATACTTTTAGCTTAATAAAATCTATTTTAACTACTCCTT
>WFYP01000008.1 GCA_015490055.1 Nitratifractor sp. | reverse complement strand
CAATAACTATTATAATAAAAAAAACAAACCTAAGGATTTTTTAAATGAAAAAGTTTCTACTTATTGCAGGATTAACAGCTCTTTTAACAAGTAACGCATCAGCTAAATTTTTTATGACTGATATGATGGATGATATGAAAGATGTATTTCAAGATGATGATGACAAAAAAGATGATAAGTCAACTTTTGCATTTGGGGATATCATTACTGATATGACAGATGTATTTAAAAAAGATGATGATAAAGATGGTAAATCAAATTTTGCTTTCCGTGACGTAATGGATGATATGACTGATTCTATGAAAGATGTAACAGAAAGTATGAGAGATGCAATGACTGACATGACTGACTCTTTTAAAGACTCTATTGATGATATTAAAGATGATGTAAAAGATGATAAAAAAGATACAACTAAAAAATAGATTCCTATTTTAGCAAGTTTAGTTCGACTTGCTAAATATCTATTTTATCTACATCCAAAATCCAAAAATTAAATATAGTACTGTAGCAAAAAAAGCCCCAATCAATGCATAAGGCATCTGTGTACGAACATGTTCAATATGGTCACAACCACTAGCCATTGAAGAGATAATAGTTGTATCAGAGATGGGCGAAACATGGTCTCCAAAAATTCCACCTGAAACAACTGCTCCTATCATAAGAGGAATATATAAGTCAAATGTACCTGCTAATCCTAAAGAGATTGGCATCATAATTGAAAAAGTTCCCCAACTTGTTCCTGTAGAAAAAGCTGTTAGAGCTGAAACCAAAAAGACTAGAGCAGGAAGTAGTGTTATAGAGATATGAAGCTCTTGCATTTGAGTTGCTATATAGTTAGCTGTTCCTATCTCCTTAATAACAGTTCCAATTAGAAAGGCTAAAAGTAAAATAAGGACAATAGGAATCATATCTGCAATCCCTTCATATAGAGCAGAAAAATACTCTTTGTGTTTCATATAGCCACCAATTAGATAGTAGACATAAGTAAATATAAGTGTTGTAATAACTGCATAAAATACAGAGGTTGAGCCTGAACCTTTTAAGATGTCACCATCTCCTGTATAGTAAAGCGATATAGGAACCATAGCAATTAATACAACTAAAGGAAGTACCATAAGCAGAGGTGAACGATGTGTTCCCTCTTTGATTGGTTTTTCTTTAAAGGGAACTGCTTTTGCCTCTTTCATAGCACCTATATTAATGTCAAAAAGAATGACTAATAAAACCATAACTAAAATAATAAGTGAATAGAAGTTAAAAAGAATTGACTCTACTAAAAGAGGAACACCCTCCCCTGCAATAACCTTGTCACTAATAGCCGTAACAATTAACCCTAAAAGCAAAGCCCCCCAAGCATTAAAGGGAATAAGAGAACACACAGGTGCAGATGTTGAGTCACAAACAAAAGCGAGTTTAGCCCTACTTACTCCATTTTTATCACAAAGAGGTTTAGCTACTGTTCCAGCAACCAAAGAGGTAATGGAGGACTCAATAAAAATTACTATACCTAAAAAATACGCCAAAAACAATGCACCTTTTGGAGAGTCTATTCCTTTATCTTTTTGGCTTAAGTAGTTTACAAACCCATCAACTCCACCAGAACGAGAGATAAGTTTAATGATTGAGCCTACCAAAAGAGCAAAAAGTACTGTTTTTGTAATCCAAGAATCACTAAATAGTCCAACAAATCCATCTAACAGAGCAATAAAAGCCTCCAAGGGATGAAAAGAGTGAATCACTAATTCTCCTAAAAAAATACCAGATAAAAGAGATACCACTACATCTTTTGTTATAATTGCTAAAATAATAATAGAGAGTGGGATTAAAACGGAGAAGACTCCTAAATTTTCCATAACTATTCCTCAAAATTTTTTAGGATTATAACATTATGAAAAGATTATTACTATTAACTCTAGGATTGACTCTATTTTGTGCTTGTCAAAATGAAAAAATGCCTAAAGTTACAACAAACCGTATAGATATACCTCAGAAACAACTTCTGCAAATACATAATAAAAATATTACTTTGCCAAAAGACTCTTCACAATTACTATTTGTTACTACTCCTGATTGGAATAGTAGAGAAGGAACACTTCAACGTTATGAACGAATAGATAAAAGTGAAGCTTGGAAAAAAGTGGGTGAGCCTATTAGGATTATTTTAGGTAGAAATGGACTTGCTTGGGGTCTAGGGCTACACACCATACCTAAAAATACTAAATATATTAAAAAAGAGGGAGACGGTCGTTCTCCTGCTGGACTCTTTTATTTAGGAAATGGATTTGGTTACAAAAATTTTAAGATTGACTTTCCCTATCATATCTATAAACGTACAGACCACTGTGTTGATGATAGCAACTCTCAATGGTATAACAAAATTATAGATAGCACAAAAATAGCCAAAGATTACAAAAGTTTTGAACACATGAAACTAAAAAACAATCTCTATAAGTATGGTATTACTGTCAATCATAACCCCAAACAGATAAAAAATGCTGGTTCATGTATCTTTATGCACATTAGAAGTGGTAACGGAAAAGGTACAGCAGGTTGTACAGCTATGAGTGAAGATAAAATTAAAGAGATTTTAAAGTGGCTTAAAGAAGAGAAAAAGCCACTCTTACTACAGTTACCTAAAGGAGAAGTTGGTAACTAAAGTTTAAGCTGTT
>WFYP01000007.1 GCA_015490055.1 Nitratifractor sp. | reverse complement strand
GATTAACTCTATGAATACTTAAAAGTTCCATAATTTTAAAACTAGCATAGATGGCATCTCTCGTATAAGAAAATTCAGTAAATGCATAATTGCCATCTACTGTAGCTATTAAATCATACTCTTTGAGTTGTTCTAATTTAAAATTTTTATATGCTCCTTTTTCAATAATCAAATTATCAAAATCCATCATATCCGGAGCCCAAACAGGTAAAAAAACTCTTTTCTTCTTTTTGCTTTTTTCCAGATTTAAAAGTTTTAAAATAGCATAGAGTGTCTCTATTTTGTTAAGCACTCGACCTTTTTCATCTACAAGCCGTAACTTTTGGGCATTTGGGTAAATGATAATTCCTAAATTATACTCTAATGCTTTTACAATTTTTGAAACATTTTCAAAAGATTTATTCTCTAAAGTCTCTAAATTAGAGAGTTTTACTGCATCATAAAATGAGTTTAAAACTATATTCTCAATCGTTGTTTTATTAATAATACTATTTAAAATATCGGCTGCGATTCCATGCATAGGGTCGATTGCAACTTTAAAATTCTCATGTTTAATAATTTCATGATCTACCTTTTGCATTAAGCTTTTTTGATATGTTTTTAACTCTTTTTTATGTTCAGAAACTTTAATATCGCCTATTTCTGTAAAATCCACTCTTCTAAATTTCTCTGAGAAAAATGCTTTTTCAACTTTTTTTGCCATATTAGTATCGATACGCATAGACTCTTCGTTAAAAAATGTAATTTCAGAATTTGTTGCATCGCCTATACATCGTTTAAAATGCACTCCTGCTATTAATTCATTACAATTTGCTAATGTAAATCGCAAAACAGATGGTGCAACAGCTTGAATATCTAAAACATTGACCCCAGAAGATACAATACCGCTTAAAAAAGCCCTTTTTAACATTCGAGAGTTTTTATCATAATCATTTCCAACTATAATAGTAGAATTGATAGGCAGTTGTGCCGCAAAGGCTTCGGCAATTTTAATAGACATTTCACATGTAAGTTCAATATTACTCTTTCCAGAAATTGAGCCATGCTCAAAAAGAGAATTTTTATACTTATTGCCTAAAATGATATTATTTGTAATTACCGAAGCCGGCTCTATAACTTTATCAGACCAAATGGTAACATCTTGTTCTATTTTGCTTAATTCTCCAATATCACAATTTTCAGCCAAAATTAATCCGGCATTTGCAATTACACCCTTTCCAATATGGTTATTATTGCATATTACGCTATTGTCTAAAACTACATTTTTTTCAATAGTAACATCATTCCAAATAACACTGTTTTTTATTTTACTCGATTTGCCTATTTTGCTATTATCTCCAATAACCACATTTTTTAATTGAACATTCCGCTCAATCGTGATATTCTTTCCAAGCACAACAGTGCCTATTATCTCAACCGATTCGTCAATTAAATTATTATCTCCTTGCAGATAAAGTGTACCCTCTGGATACTCCTTTTTCTTTCCTGGAATTTGAAAAGAGAATTCGTGCTTAAAGATATCTTCGTGCACATCACGATAACTTTTAGGGTTGCCTACATCTCTCCAATACCCCTTTAGAGTGTATCCCATTAATGTAATATCATCCTCCATAAGTGTTGGAAACAAATCTTTTGCAAAATCGAAATTCTCTTTCTGGGGGATATAATTTAAAATTTCCGGCTCTATTACATAAATTCCTGTATTGATTGTATCGCTAAATACTTCGCTCCACGAAGGTTTTTCTAAAAATTTCTCTATCTCATTATCTTCATTACAAATAACAACCCCAAACTCTAAAGGGTTTTCTACCGAAGTTAAACCGATAGTGAGTTTAGATTTTCTTTTATTATGGAAATCAAACAACTCTTTAAAATTAAAATCTGTAACCAAATCTCCACTTACGATTACGAAATTCTCATCTCCGATATACTCTTGTGCTGATTTTACGGCTCCTGCTGTTCCATAATCATCATCAGGTAATACATAAGTGATATTTATACCAAAATCGCTACCATCTTTAAAGTAATCTTGTATAATTTCTGGTTTAAAATAGAGGAGGACAATAAACTCTTTAATACCCAACTCTTTTAAACTCATCATTGTATATTCCATCATCGGTTTATTCATTATTGGCAACATAGGTTTTGGTCGCGAGTGTGTTAAAGGTTGAATTCGAGTTCCAAACCCTCCTGCCATTACAACTGCTTTCATCTCTATCCTCCTCTTATAAAATTATTTTTTAAATATCTCTTTTACTATCTCTTGTGCTTCTGCTTGAATGCTTTTTAAATGTTCTTGAGAGATAAAACTCTCTGCATAAATTTTATAAATATCTTCTGTTCCCGAAGGACGCATAGCTACCCAAGCATTTTTAGTTACTATTTTTAAACCACCAATTTTTGCACCATTTCCGCTTGCTTTTGTTAAAATAGATTCTATATTCTCCCCACCAAGAGTTTTAATTGTAATAGCACTGCTATCCAAATTTTTGAGAATCTCTTTTTCATGCAAAGTTGCAGGTGCATCGATTCTTTCGTAATAAGATGTGCCGAATTTCTCTTCGAACTCTTTGTAAATATCGTAAATATCTTTCTTTGTAAGTGCTGTTATTTCAGCTGCTAAAAGTGTCATAATAATTCCATCTTTATCGGTGCTCCAAACTGTGCCATCTTTTCTTAAATAAGAAGCTCCTGCACTCTCTTCGCCGCCAAAGCCAAGCCATTCGTTATATAAGCCATCTACAAACCATTTAAAACCGACCGGCACTTCGTAAACGCTTAAACCTAAATCGTTGCAAACTCTGTCTATCATAGAGCTTGATACCAGAGTTTTTCCGACTTTTAAACTTTTGCCAAAGTTTTTTCTATGCGTAAACAGATACCAGATAGCAACGCTTAAATAGTGGTTAGGATTTATTAAGCCTCCCTTTGGCGTTACTATTCCGTGTCTGTCTGCATCGGTATCGTTTGCAAATGCTAAATCGTATTTCTCTTTTAATTTTAAAAGCGACGCCATAGCATAAGGCGAAGAGCAATCCATTCTTATTTTACCGTCGTGGTCGAGTGTCATAAACGAAAAAGTCGCATCGGCATAGGGGTGTATAATCTCCATATTTAAACCGTAATACTCTTTTATTTTTTTATAAACAGGAATTGCCGAACCTCCTAGCGGGTCGGCTCCCAATTTCAAGCTAGATTTTTTAATGCTTTCTATATCAACAATTTCTCCAAGCGCCTTTACATAAGGTGTAATAAAGTCATACTCTTTTAAATAGGGCGATTTTAAAGCTTTTTCGTAACTTACGCTTTGCACATCTTTTAAACTGTTTGCCAAAATTTCATTGGCTCTTTTTTCAATTTCGCTTGTAACTTCAGTATCTGCTGGTCCTCCATTTGGCGGATTGTATTTAAAACCTCCATCTTCTGGCGGATTGTGCGATGGTGTTATTACAATACCATCACATTTTTCCACACTCTTTTTATTACTCTCAAGAATTGCAAAAGATACAAGCGGTGTAGGTGTAGGGTTGTTGTTTTCAGAAATAGCAACATTTATACCATTTGCACAACAAACCCTTATAGCAGTTATCTCTGCCGGTGTAGAGAGAGCGTGCGTATCTTTGCCGATAAAAAGCGTTCCGTTATATCCCATCTTTTTTCTATATTCGCAAATTGCCTGTGTAATAGCCATTACATGAGCTTCGTTAAAACTCTTTTTAAAGGCGCTTCCTCTGTGCCCTGATGTTCCAAAAGAGACTCTCTGCTCCTCTTTAGAAATATCAGGAGAAAGCTCATAATAAGCACTTATGAGCTTTGGAATGTTAAGCAATGTCTCTTTGGCAGGTAATTTGCCAGCTAATGGTGAGTTCATATCTATCCTTTTTTACTTTAATTTATTCGAAATAGGTATATAAAATTTCTTTAAATAATCTTTCATCATTCTTCTCGCGCTGAATTTTGGTGCAACGCTTTTTATTGCCTCTTTTTTCATAGCAACCCATTTTGGTGAATAACCTTCATCGTTTACGCTGTAATAGAGAGGAATAATCTCTTTTTCTAAAAGGTCATATAACTCATTAGCATCTTTAACATTATCGGAAGGTTCCTCTCCAAATGCCCAGCCGTTTTTTTCATTGTAGCCTTCAGGCCACCAGCCATCAAGCGTTGAGAGATGGAGTGTTCCATTTATTGAAGCTTTCATTCCGCTTGTGCCACACGCTTCTAAAGGCAGTTGCGGATTATTCAGCCAAATATCTACGCCGTGCAACAGATATTTGGCTACATTTTCTCCGTAATCTTCTACAAATGCGATACGCCCTGCAAAACGGGTCTCTTGTGCTGTTTTAAAAATATGCTGTAAAATTTTCTTACCTTCAATATCGGCAGGATGGGCTTTTCCGGCAAAAATAATTTGCACTGGTCGCTCTTTGTTTGTTAAAATTTTCTCTAATCTATCTAAATCACTCAAAATTAAATCGGGGCGTTTATATGCAGCCATTCTTCTAGCAAAGCCTATTGTTAAAATATCTGGGTCTAGTAAAACCCCTTCTGCCATTGCAACGGCTGGGTCTATGCCATCTTTTGCATAACGCATTCTAATTTTATCTCGGATATAATTAACCATCAAATTTTTATAATATTGTGAAAACTCCCACACTTTTTTATCTTCAATATCATCTACAAAAGTCCACGAAAGAAAAATATCTTGTATCTGTTTCCACTTATCTCTAAATTTTTCATTTATGATTTCATACAATTCATCGTTAAGCCATGTTGGAATATGCACACCGTTGGTTACATAATCAATAGCTGGTTTTCCTTTGTTATTTTTTGGTAAAACATGCGACCAAATATCACTAGCCACTTTGCAATGTTTTTTGCTAACTGCATTTCGATTATTGCACATATTAATACCAAAAACAGTCATATTAAATCCGGCAGAAGGATTATCTGGGTTTATTCCCAAGCCCATAAATTGCTCTTTGCTCATTCCTAAAGCTTGCCAATAATCTTTAAAAGCATTGCTAATCATATCGAAGCTGTAAACATCGGTTGCTGCTTGTAAAGGTGTATGGGTTGTAAATACAGAGGTCTGTTTTACTTTCTCTATTGCATCTTCTAGTGAGAGCTTCTCTTTTTCTATAAAACTGCGAATTCTCTCAAAAAGTGCAAATGCTGGGTGCCCTTCGTTTAAGTGTAAAATAGAGTATTCAATTCCTAACTCTTCTAATACTCTGTAACCGCCAATACCTAAAACTATTTGCTGTCTTAATCGCTGGTTTATATCGGGTGTATAGAGTCTTGATGAAATTGCTCTATCCCATGGGTCATTTTGTTCTATATCGGTATCAAGTAGATATAGCGTTACGCGTCCGACATTTATTTTCCAGACACTTGCATAGACTACTGGGTCTATAAAAGGCACTTTTATTGTAAAATGTTTCCCCTCTTTATCGAGCACCCTCTCTATTGGTGCTACATCTTTTTCTATCGGCTCTTCAGCCCCATTTTGCCAACCATCTGCACTCATAACTTGACGCACATAGCCATTTGGATACATAAAGCCAATACCAACCATAGGTAAACCCATATCGCTAGACTCTTTTAAAATATCTCCAGCTAAAAAGCCTAAACCACCCGAATATATGGGTACAGAGTGGTGCAATCCATATTCTGCACAAAAGTAAGCAATAGGCAGAGGTTCATCGGCATAGATATTTTTATCTTCCATATATATTTTAAAAGAGTTGTAAGCAAAACTATACGCCCGCATAATCGATTCATCTTTAACAATTCTCTCTAACTCTTTTTGCGACATATTTTTAAGCATAGCAATAGGGTTATGGTGCGACTCTTTCCATAAATAGGGGTTAATCATTTTAAAAAGATTTTTCCCCTCAGGATTCCAAGTCCACCATAAATTTAGAGCAATATCTTTTAAACCTGCTATCTCTTTTGGTAATTCGGGAATAGCAATATTTACGGATGGGTCTTTATTTATCATTTTATACCCCCTCTATTTCCAAGTGTAAATTGCACTATCTTCAAGTAGCATCTCTATCTCTAAAAGTCTGTTGTATTTAGCTAACCGCTCACTTCGAGAAGCCGAACCGCTTTTTAAATGCCCACCGTCCATTGCTACCGCAAAATCTGCCAAGAATGTATCGGCAGTTTCGCCTGAACGGTGCGAAATAAGGTATCGCCAACCGTTATCACGGCATAATCGGACTGCATCGATAGTTTCTGTTACTGTGCCTATTTGGTTTAGTTTAATTAAAGAGGCATTGGCGGTATGCTCCTCAATGCCCCGTTTTATAAATTTTGTATTGGTAACAAAAATATCATCGCCGATTACTTCGATTTTATCACCAAGCTCTTTGGTAAATTTGGCAAAACCGCTCCAATCCTCTTCGGCAAGCGGGTCTTCCCAAAAGATTATCGGATATTTTGCTACCCACTCTTTTGCCAATTCGATTAAATCATCGCTAGTCATCTCTCCGCGTCCGGACCATTTTAAATTGTAGTGCTCTTTTTTATCGGTCGAAAAAGAGGTAGCTGCACTGTCTATGCCTATCATAATATCTTCGCCGGGGCGGAAGCCGGCTTTTTCTATTGCTTTGATAATAAGCTCCATAGCCTCTTCGTTGTTTTTTAAATTTGGTGCAAAACCGCCTTCGTCGCCGACAGAAGTTGCTAAACCTTTAGAAGCCAAAATCTTTTTTAACTGATGAAAGGTTTGGGCTACATAACGCAATCCTTCGCTAAAGGTAGGCGCACCCACCGGAACAGCCATAAATTCTTGAAAATCCACGCTGTTATCGGCATGCTCTCCGCCGTTTAAAATATTCATACAAGGCACCGGAATTCTGCGTGCATCTGTTCCGCCTAAATAGCGAAACAGCTCCACACCCAAAGATGCCGCCGCCGCTTTTGCAGCTGCCATAGAAACGCCTAAAATAGCATTTGCCCCAAGGCGAGATTTATTCTCTGTGCCGTCAAGTTCAATCATTGCATAATCAATCTCTGCTTGATTAGTCGCATCTAAACCGATTATAAAATCAGCAATTTTAGTATTTACATTTTTAACCGCTTTTAAAACACCTTTACCATCATATCGTGACATATCGCCATCTCGAAGCTCTACCGCTTCATATTCACCGGTGCTCGCACCTGATGGCACGGAAGAGCTTACTTTTGTGCCATCTTCAAGCTCCATAAAAACCCGTACGGTAGGGTTGCCTCGCGAATCCAAAATCTCTAACGCTTTTAAATTTTTAATTGTTGTCTGTGCCATTTTATCCTCTCCTATTTTGCATCATTTGTTTAAAAAATAACTCTTGTGCCAATTTTCCAAAAGACTCTGTTAGGGTAGGGTGCGGATGAATTGCTTTTAAAATATCCATTGCTTTCATTTTATTTGCAACTATTAAAGAGGCTTCTCCCGCTAAAGATGATGCATCTTCGCTTACTATCTCTGCACCGATTATCTCTTGCGTTTTTTTATCTATAATATATTTTAAATACCCTTCGGCTCTTTTATCTATTTGTGCACGGGCATCACTTTTATATTCATAAACTGCTGTCTCTATCTCTCTACCAAACTTTTGGGCACTCTGCTCATCTATTCCTGCAACGGCGATTTGCGGGTCGCTAAATAAAACCCAGCTATTTTTGCTAAAATCAACTTCCATAGCTTTTGGTGCAAACATATTATGCACAACCACTCCCGCTTCATACGATGCAGTATGTGCAAATTTAGGAGCATTTATACAATCGCCCGCAGCGTAAATATGGCTTTGCGAACTTTGCAAATACTCATTTACAATAACACCGTGTCTATCGAAATCAACACCTGCTTTATTTAATCCTAAATTTTCTACATTGGCTACTCTTCCTGTTGCCATAAGAACATTTGGAGCAGTTAAAAGAACTTCTTTGCCATCTTGCTCATAATAGAGTGCAAAACTGCTATTTTCATAATCTATTTTCTCCAAATGAACATTGAATTCTATAGTAACGCCATCTTGAATTAATTGATTTTGCACAATCAAGGCAGCTTCTGTAGAGATATGTTTTAAAATTCTCTCTGAACGGGTTAAAATAGTGCATTTAACTCCAAGCTTATTAAACATTTGCGCTAATTCGCAGCTAATTGCCCCGGCTCCTATAAAAAGCAACTCTTTAGGCAACGCTTTATTATAAAATATCTCTTTATTCGTCCAAACTTTATCTAAACCGTTGCCACCGATATTTGGTATAAAACTATTTGCTCCAGAGGCAATTAAAGCTTTTTTAAATTTAAACTTATTCCCTGCAACTTCTATAGTTTGGGCATCTCTAAAAACGGATTCGCCTTGCAAAAAATCTACATTTGGCATAGCTTCTATTGCTTTTAGTGCAGCAGCAGAGCGTTTTTTTACAATCTCAGTTTTGTCAGCAATTACCTGCTCCCAATGTATCTGTTCATTTCCGCTCATATCTATATGAAAAAGTTTAGAGTTTTTCACTTCTGCAAATTTATTCGCGGCATTTTCAAGCACTTTAGATGGAATACACCCCTCAAAAAGGCATTCGCCTCCTGGGGCTTCGCGTTTATCTACTAAAAGCACTTTTTTACCAAATTTACCGGCTGCCATAGCTGCGGTTGTTCCTGCCGGTCCTGCACCTATTACGATTAAATCATATTCGTTACTCATCTTCTTTACCCTCCAATAATTCATTTATTGCATTTTCTACAGGTATCATATACATTAAAGCCGGTCCGCCATGCATTAATACCGCCTGCATTGCCGATTCTAAAATTTCCTCTTTGCTAGCACCTGCATCTATTGCACCTTTTACATGCAAAGCAATACACCATTCACACTGTGCAGCCACTGCCAAAGCGAGGTTAATAAGCTCTTGCATTTTTTTATCTATTGCATTAGAACTTTCAGTTGCTTGCATAAATTTATTAAATGCTTCTATCTGCTTAGGCGTATCTTTTTCCAACCTACCAATGAGCAATTTAATCTCTTTTAATTTTTCATTTACACTTTTCATAATTTTCTCCCTAATTTGGATTGCCCCATTGCCAAAACATCACAACTGTTAAAATAACAGTTACTGCCATAGCAAAAAGCGAAAATACATTTTGAAATTTTGTAGCCGTAAACTCACCCATAATTGTTTTATTATTTCCAATAATTAGGGCATAACCAATAAGTATAGGAATTAACATACCATCTAGCACTTGCGAATAATAGAGTGCATCTACAACTGTGATATTTGGTATTATATTTATAAAATCTCCTATAATTAAAGAGCCTAAAAATACAAAATAAAAGCCTTTAGCATCACTTACTTTATAATCCATACCCTCACGCCAGCCAAATGTATCAGCCACGGCATAAGCGGTTGAACCTGCAAGCACGGGTATAGCTAAAAATCCAGAAACTATAATACCAACTGCAAAAAGGGCGAAGGCGTAATCTCCCGCAACCGGTTTAATAGCTTTTGCTAATGTCGTAATATCTTCAATATTGCTATGTGAACCATAAAGCATGACAGCAGATGCAACTATCATCGCATAAGCCAGCAAATTAGAGTATGCCATACCGGTAATCGTATCAAAACTTACCTCATCAGCTTGCACGATACTGTTTTTCTCCTCTTTCTCTTCTGCTGCCTGCCAAAAAAGAAGATATGGAGAAATAGTTGTTCCTAGCATACCAAGCGCTGCAATAATCCAGGCACTGCTCATATTTATATGCGGAATAAAAGTGCTTTTTAATAGTAATACTAAAGATGGCTTTGCTAAAATCGCTGCCACTATATAAACAGCAAGTAAAACCGTTAAAGTTATAAAAACCTTTTTTACTCTTTTATACTGTCCAAAAGTTATAAGATATGCAATAATTGCAGTTACCAAAATAAGAAAATGAACACTCTTATATCCAAAAAGAATATGCAAAATTGCAGCTACACCGTTTAAGTCGGCTCCAATGGTGAGCAAATTAGCAAGAGCAAGTGTCATAATCATTAAAACAGTTATCTTTTTAGAATAATATGCTTTTGTGATTTCCGGCAAACTTTTGCCTGTAACAATCGCAATTCTTGCTACTAAATTTTGAAGAGCTATCATCATAGGTGTAGAGAGTAGTAAAAGCCATAGCTGAGAAAAACCGGTTGTAGCCCCGACAATACTGTAAGTTACAATACCTGCTGGGTCATCGCCCGCACCGCCAGTAATGAGTCCAGGACCCAACTTTCTTATGCGTTCTCTATTTTTGGCAATGTCTAATTTAATTTTCTCTTTTAAATGTAACTGCATAACCTACGCCTCTTTTTAATTGTGCTACGGTAAGGATACCGCACCCTACGCCGAATGGGTTTCAGCATTATAGGGTGCAGTGTCCTCACTGCACCTTTTTTTAATTTATTTCAATATTTTTATAGCTTCTTCTACATTTTTATTCTCACATGTTATTGCATAAATAGCATTTGCCATTTTTATAGCCTCTTGTAACTCTCTTTGGTGAATATTTCGTCCTGTTCCGTTGCCCCTGCTACCACCTATATGGATTTGTTCGTAAAGCTCTTTTAAAAACATAATTTCATTAGTTTTGCTACCACCCTCGCATAAAACACCGCTTTTACCGGCAGCTGTAGTTACCTCTTGCAAAAGTTCTGCTTTAAAGTTACCATTTTCATCATATGGAACTTTTAACTTAACAAAATCTGCACCTAACGCTGCTCCAACGCCTGCTGCTCCAGCTATTAAGTGTTTATCGTGTTCATCTTCTATAAATTTGCCTTTAGGGTAAATCCATAATACTGCTAAAAGCCCGTTTTGATGAGCTTTGTGCACAGTTTGAGCAGCTTCTTTAAGCATTATGTGTTCAAATTCGCTTCCTAAATATACAGTGTAGCCGACCCCTTTTATATTTAATCCGCTGCTTTTTTTAAACGCCACAATATCTTCTACGCTAAACCAGGCTTGAGAAATTGGGTCTTTTGCATCGTAAGGAATAATATTTGTTTTAGAATTTAACTTAACAAGATAGGGAATATCTCTATACTCTCTTCCATATTTGCTAATCAAGCCAAATTGTGTAGCAAAAACGCTTATATTCGCTTGCGAAGCTATTTTAAAAAGATGCTCCGGAGAGTTGTCATCTTTTGCGATACCCTCTCCGTAGAAGTCGTTATTTAAATGCTCAACCTTTTGGTCGCCGGCAAAGAGCATTAAGCGCCCCGAGCCGTTTGTAACTTCTTCAAAAGAGTTTTTATACTCTAAAATTTTCTCTTTCGGAACATCTGCTGGAATATCTTGATATTTCATAATTTATCTCCCAAGTTTCTCTTCTAATTTGCTGATGTCTTGTATTGTTTTCAAAACACTGTCTGGGTTTAAACTGATAGAGTCTATATTCAGTTTTACTAAATACTCCGCAATTTCTGGATAATCAGAAGGGGCTTGTCCGCAGATTCCGCTGTGGCGATTGTTTCTTTTGCACCCCTCTACGGCTAGTTTTATCATCTCTTTTACCCCTTCGTCGCGCTCGTCGTAATCGAATGCAACAATTTGGCTATCTCTATCTACACCAAGAGTTAATTGGGTTAAGTCGTTGCTTCCTATGCTGAATCCGTCGAAGATTTTGCTGAATGCATCGATTTGAATAACATTATTAGGAATTTCGCACATTACATAAATCTGTAATCCATTTTCGCCCTGTTTTAAGCCGTATTTAGCCATTGTTTCAATAACCTTTTGCCCCTCTTGAACTCTTCGGCAAAACGGTATCATTAAAATAACATTATCAAAGCCCATCTCTTCGCGCACTCTCTTCATCGCTGCACACTCTAAAGCAAAGCCCTCTTCATAATTTGGATGTGCATATCTTGAAGCTCCTCTAAAGCCAATCATTGGGTTATCTTCTTTTAATTCAAAAAAGCTTCCTCCAAGTAAAGAGGCATATTCGTTAGATTTAAAGTCGCTCATTCTAACTACGCAAGTTTTAGGATAAACGCTTGATGCAATCGTAGCCACACCTTCCGAAAGTGTTTTAACGAAGAAATCTTCTAAAGAGTCATAAGCTCTTGCTAAATGTTCTAATGCTTCTCTTGTTTTTTCATCAACCTTTTCTGGATGTTTTAATGCCATTGGGTGGGCTTTAATATATTCGTTAATAATAAATTCCATTCTTGCCAAACCAATACCATCAACCGGAAGTGAGCTTAAAGAAAATGCTAAATCAGGGTTTCCTAAATTCATCATAATTTCTGTTTTTGTTTTTGGAAGATTGCTTAAATCTGTTTTTTCTATTTCAAAATCAAGTAATCCTTTATAAACATAACCCACTTCACCCTCGGCACAACTTACTGTTACATTATCCACATTTTTTAAAATTTCGGTTGCATTGTCACATCCTACAACTGCCGGAATGCCTAACTCTCTACTTAAAATTGCTGCATGGCAAGTTCTTCCGCCCTTGTTGGTTATAATGGCAGATGCAATTTTCATAATTGGTTCCCAATCTGGGTTGGTAGTATCGGCTACTAAAACTTCGCCCTCTTTAAATTGGTCGAGTTCTGTTGTATCCTTAATATAGTGTGCTTTTCCACGCCCGATTTTTGTGCCTATTGCTTGCCCAGTGACTAAAACTTCGCCTTTCTCTTTAAGATGGTAAACCTCTAAAACATTTCCTTTTTTCTGAGACTGCACAGTTTCGGGGCGTGCTTGCACCATATAGAGTTTTCCATCAATTCCATCTTTTGCCCACTCCATATCCATAGGCTTATGGTATCCTGCTTTTTGTGAGTAGTGCTTTTCTACTTTAATAGCATAATCGGCTAAAACCATTACTTCGTCGTCACTTATACAAAAATGGTTTTGCTCCTCTTTGGTAGTAGGGATATTTTTTGTATATTCCACGGCAATATTGTGCAAATTTATAGTATCTGCAAATATCATTTTTTTCTTTTTAGAACCTAAAGAGCGTTTTAATACTGCTCTAAAGCCTTTGTTGAATGTTGGTTTATGCACATAAAAAGCGTCTGGATTTATAGCACCTTGCACAACATTTTCGCCAAGTCCTAAAGCTGCGTTTATAAAGACAACATCTTTGAAACCTGTTTCAGTATCTAGTGAGAACATAACACCACTAGCTCCTATATCGCTTCGTACCATTTTCATAACAACAACAGATAGATAGACTTTTAAATAATCAAATCCGTTATCATATTTATAATGTATAGAGCGGTCGGTGAAGTTAGATGCTAAACATCTTTTATAAGCATCTAAAAGTTCATCTTCTGTAGAGATATTTAAGTAAGTATCGTTTTGTCCTGCAAATGAAGCTTCGGGAGAATCTTCTGCCGTTGCAGATGAGCGTACAGCCAAAGAGAGTCCTTCGCCATACTCCTCTTTTAATTTTTTGTATGCATTAAGTATCTCTTCTTTTAAATCTTGGGGTAATTTACAGTTATAAACAATTTCTCTACACTCTTTTCCTGCTTTTTGCAAAGCATTTACATCGTTTACATTTAAATTATCCAACTCTTTATGCAGTTTTTCCCATGCATTATTGCTATCTAATACATATTTATAAGCAGATGCAGTTACTGCAAAACCGTTTGGAACCAAAACACCTTCGCTTGTTAAGTTGCGATACATTTCGCCAAGTGAAGCATTTTTTCCACCAACTTCTGGCACATCTTCTATGCCAATTTCACTAAACCATTTTATATTTCTAGACATATACTTTACCTTTTAGATTAATATAAAACTACTCAAAGCACTTATATAAGGCTTTTAGACGCTAATTTGAACCTCAACTGAAAGTATAACTCAAATAAAAAAGAATTAGTGTTACCTAGGTAACATTTAAAAATTTTTTTTTGGTATATAATTCCTTTTGATAAAAATCACAAAGGAGTTGAATTATGAAAAAAAACAGTTTGGTGGCAGTATTTAATTCTCATGAAGAAGTAGGTGCAGCGTTAGATATATTAACAAACCAATTAAAAATTGGAAGAGATAATATTTCTGTCTTAGGAAAAGGGGAAAATGGTGAACCTAAAGATACCTTTGAGCTAAAAAAAGAGAATAGTGATATTATCTTTTGGGGAGAGCAGGGTGCTTTATGGGGTGGAATATTTGGATTTTTAGCAGGTGGTTTCTTTGCTTTTATTCCAGGTTTTGGTCCATTAGTTGCAGCTGGACCTGTTTTATCTTCTTTGGTAGGTGCACTTGGTGGAGCAGAAGTTTTAGGAAGTTTAGGAGCTTTAGTAGCTTGGCTTACAGATTTAGGTATGGAAGAAGTACAAGCACATAAATATGCAGACTATTTAAAAAATGGAAAAATTATTATTTTAGTTCAATCTGATAGTAAAGATGAATTGGAAAATATAAAAAAAGCGTTAGAAAAAACAGATGCTGAAGAGTTGAAAACATATTCAAAATAGAATTATAAGCACCTTTAAAAGGGTGTTTATACTGCATAAGGAGTAAAATATGGAAAAATTAATAGCCCAAGATATCTATTATCTTATGTATTTGGGGCGAGCTTTTGAGTATAAAGCAAAAGAGCATTATATGACGGGCGATATTTCAGGCTTTTTACATTTAGATATAGGACAAGAAGCCTTGAGTGTTGCTTCGATGAAAGCTTTTGAAAAGGGTGATGTTTTTACAACTTACCGAGAACATATTATGGCAATAGCAAGAGGAATGGAGCCAAAATATGTTATGGCAGAGCTTTTTGGAAAAGCTAGTGGTGTAAGCGGTGGAAAGGGTGGTTCGATGCACCTTTTTGACCCATCTCACTTTTTTTACGGAGGCGATGCGATAGTCGGCGGGCAAATCCCTAATGCTGTAGGTTGTGCATATGCCAGAAAGTATCAGGGAAATTTAGAAGGTGTAATGGTTGTATTTGGAGATGGTGCTACAAATGGGGGTGCATTTTTTGAATCGTTAAATATAGCCGCAACTCATAAATTGCCTATTCTTTTTCTTTGCGAAAATAACGAATATGCTATTGGCACAAATATAAAAAGAGCTGCACCATTTAGAGAACAGTATAAAAAGGCAGAACCTTATATGCTTACAAAGGCGGTTGATGGTATGAAAGCCGATGAGGTTTATAATGCAATAAAAGAGGCTCAAAGTCTGCTTGAAAAGGGACACGGACCTATTTTTATAGAAGCTTATACTTGTCGTTTCGAGGGGCATTCGATGAGTGATGCCAATTTATATAGAAGTTCTCAAGAGATGAAACACTGCAAAGCAAAAGACCCATTGCCATATTTTAAAAATAAAATGCTTACAGAATTTAATTTTACTCAAGAAGAGATAGAAGCAGTTGAGAAAAAAGCAGATGAGTCTGTTCAAGAGGCGGTAGAGTTTGCTACAAATGCAAAAGAACCGTCATTAGATGCACTTTATGAGCATGTTTTTTATGAGGAGTTAAACAATGTTGTATCGTGAAGCACTCAATAGAGCATTAGATGAATTGATGGAAAAAGATGAGAATATCGTTATTTTAGGTGAAGATGTTGGGCTCTATGGTGGTAGTTATAGAGTTAGTGAAGGTTTGGTAGAAAAATATGGCGAAAAGAGGGTAATCGATACGCCGATTGCAGAATTAAGTATTGTAGGAAATGCTGTTGGTATGGCAATAGGAGGCTTAAGACCTGTTGCAGAAATTATGACGGCAAACTTTTCTCTGTTGGCTTTTGACCAAATTATTAACCATATGTCAAAGTTTCACTATATGAGTAATGGTAAAATTAAACTGCCGATGGTTGTGCGTTTTCCTCAAGGTGTTAGCCGGCAATTAGCAGCACAACATAGTGAAAGTTACGAGCAGATGCTTAGTGCTGTGCCGGGGCTTCGGGTAATTTCTACTTCGGATGTTAATCACGCTTACCACGCTTTAAAAAAAGCGATTTTATTAGATGACCCCGTTGTTTTTATAGAGCATGAATTGCTTTACAATAAAAAAGGCGAAGTGAATTTTAACGATACAATGGACCCTTTTAAAGCGAGAATTGTAAAAGAGGGAAAAGATATTACTATTGTGAGTTATCTTAAAATTTTAGATGATGTATTAAAAAGTGTTGATGCAATAGAAAAAGAGTTAAATTGTAATTGTGAAGTTATAGATTTATGCTCTTTAAATCCTATAGATTACGATACACTTGCAAAATCTATAGAGAAAACTTCGCGTTTGGTTATGGTAGAAGAAGACCATAAAACTGGTGGTTTTGGTTCGCAAATTGTAAGTTGGGTTGCCGAAGAGTTATTTTATTCACTAGATGCACCACCTCTTCGCATTGCCGGAGAAGATGTGCCGATTCCTTACAATAGAAAACTGGAGCTAGCTTCTATTCCGACTGTTGATTCGATTACACAAAAAGTTATAGAGTGGGGGCATAAAAATGGTTTATAATGTTGTAATGCCACAACTCTCTGACTCTATGGAAGAGGGCAAATTAATAGAGTGGAAGAAAAAAGTCGGCGAGAGTGTAAAAGTAGGCGATGTTATAGCCGAAGTCGAAAGCGATAAAGCGATAATGGAAGTGCAAACATTTCACGCCGGTGTTATTAAAGAGTTGCTTGTAAAAGAAGGTAGCACCGTTCCGGTAAAAACGGTAATTGCCAAAATAGAGAGCCAAGATGTGGTAAAAGGCAGCCAAAAGAGCGAGCAAAAGCCAAAAGAGCATAGCCAAGAAAAAAAGAGTGTTCCTGAAGAAAAAAAAGAGAAAACTCTTAAAGAGCCCACAAAAGAAGCTCCTCATAAAGAACAGCCGGCAGAGCATAAAGAGAGTGCAGTTGCCAAAGAGTTAAATGTAGTGCCCAAAAGCCTTGAAGTTCCAAAAGAGAGTCGAATTTCGCCAAAAGCCAAAGAGTTAGTGCAAGAGTATAAACTTGACACAAAGGTACTTTTTAAAAAGTATGAAAATGAGACAATACATAGCCAAGATGTTATAGAGTTTATAAAAGAGAGATACTTTACACCTAAAGCACTGAAAGTGCTTAATGAGTATAATATTGATATAAAAGAGTTTCAGCTTGACCATAAAATCGATACGGAAGAGATTAACTTATTTATCCATAGCCATAATCTCTCTAAAGAAGTTTCTTTAAGTTCTATGCAAAAAGCTATTATTGCAAATGTAACAGCTTCGGCACAAAAACCGGTTTATCATATATATGAGAGTGTGGATAGCAGGCTTTTAGAGAAAAATAAAAAGCATAGTATTACGGCATGGCTTGTTAAAATTTTTGCAAAAGTAATTATGAAGTATGAAAGTTTTCGTTCTAAAGTAAGTGATAGTAAGCTTTTAATTTCGCCAAATGCAAATATTTCTGTTGCTGTAGCTGATGAAAAAAATCTATATATGCCGGTTATCAAAGGTGCACAAAGTTTAAGCATTCAAGAAATTAGCCAAAAATTAGAAGAGTTTAAAAGTAAATTGCATACAACAAGTTTCAGTTCCGAAGAGATGAGTGGTGGAAATTTTGGTATTTCTAATCTTGGTATGCTTGGATTGGAGCGTTTTGATGCAATGATAAATCGGGATGAGAGTGGTATTGTTGCGGTTGGAGCGATAACTGATAGTAAATTAAATATTACTTTAACGATTGACCATAGCTTAATAAACGGCTACGAAGCAGCTCTTTTTGTAAAAGATTTGAAAAAAGAGATGCAAAATCCGCAAAATTTTGAGGAGGCGTAAAGTGTATGATATTATCTATATTGGTGGTGGATTAAATTATGCCGGTGCAGTAGTCGCTGCAAAACAAGGTAAAAAGGTAGCTCTTATAGAAAAAGATATGTCGCAATTAGGCGGTGTGTGTTTGCATAAGGGGTGTATTCCTTCTAAAATGTTTTTGCATTATGCAAATATTGTAGCTGAGAGTGAAAATCCTATTTTAAATGCTAGTGTTTCTCTAAATATGCAAGAGTTAATAAATAAAAAAGATAAGTTGCTGAAAAATGTAACCCAAGTTATTAAAAAACAGTGTGCCAATGTGGATTTAATAGAGGCAGATGCAAAGTTGATTGCTCCTTATAAAGTTCGGGTAAACGAAGAAGTTTTAGAAGCTAAAAATATTGTTATCGGAACTGGTTCATCGTCGTTTATTCCAGATGGAATAGAGTATGATAAAAAGCGTATTATAACAAGTGATGAAGTATTAAATTTAGACGAGTTACCTAAAAAAATTGCAATTTATGGAGCAGGTGCAATAGCTTTAGAGATGGCAAGCTTTTTTGCCAGTGCACAAACAGAAGTAACCATTATTTATAGAAAAGAGCAAATTTTGGCTAAAAGTCATCCGCTGATTGCACAGCATATCCAAAAAGAGTTGGAAAAATTAGGCGTTACTTTTCTATTGGAGCATTCAATAAAAAGTGCAAAAGATACTAAAAAGGGTGTGCATATTGTATTTGAAGATGGCAAAAGTATTTATACACCAATGCTACTTGTTGCAACAGGACGAAAAGCAAACATTGATGTAATAGAGTGCGAAGATATTACAGTGAATAGAAGCATTGAAACAGATGCATTTTTTGAAACAACTTTAAAAGACCACTATGCCGTAGGTGATTGTTATGGAAAATTGCAGTTAGCTCACGCAGCAAGAGCCGAAGTTTTAAATGTAACCGAGCGGATACTTGGCAAAAAAGTAGAGAAGGTTAATTTAAACAGTGTTGTAAAATTTATAAATACTCTGCCTATGAGTTATGCTTATATCGGAGAGATAAAATCTATGCTTCAAGAGAGTGAATATAAAGAGACAGTAGTTCCTTTAAGCCAATTTACCTATTCGGTATATAACCGTGCTGTTGATGGTTTGGTCATTCTTTATAGCGACACAGAGGGCTTTATATTAGGCGGAGAGATTTTAGCACCAAATGCGCAAGAGCTTATTGGAACAGTTGCAATGGCGGTTGCTGGCGAAATGGATGCAAAAGAGGCTAAAAAAGCCGTATTGGCACATCCAACATTTTCTGAAGCTATAGGAAGGGCATTTTATAAATTATGATTATACATAATTGGGGCGAAATAGAGTACAGAAAGGGGCGAGAAATGATGCAAGCAGTGCATGATGAAGCTTTAAAAGATAAAAAGAATCATCTTATTATCTGTTCGCATCCAAATGTTTTTACCGTAGGGTATGATGAGAATAGAAGTTTTAAAGTAGATACAATTAAGTGCGACAGAGGTGGCTCTATTACTTGCCATTCTCCTGGGCAGAATATTTACTATTTCTGTTTTCAAGTTAAAAACCCTGCATTTTTTTATAAAAAAGTTATTGATTCTTTTGGAAAATTTTTTAATAAACACCTTCCAAATGTGCAGTTTGATAAAAAGAATCCGGGTTTTTATATTGAAAACAGAAAAATATCATCTTTGGGTTTTCGCTATTCGCAAGGGGTTTCTTTGCATGGAGTTGCAGTAAATGTAGATGTTGATTTGCTATTTCATTCACAAGTAAACCCTTGTAATTTAAATGGTATTGTGCCGACTTCTTTGAAAAACGAAGGAGCTTTTTTAACACAAGATGAGGTAAACAAAGAGATGACAACTTTTATAAAAGAGGTTTTTGAATGAGTTACTATAAACCAAAAGTAAAAGCACCAAATCCAAAAGAGATAGAAAAAGTTGTTTCTGTTTTGCAAAAAAACCGCTTAAATACGGTTTGCGAAGCTGCACTTTGCCCAAACAGAACTGAGTGTTATGCAAACAGAAGTGCTACATTTATGATTTTAGGAGATACTTGTACACGAGCTTGTAAATTTTGTAATGTAAAAACAGGAAAAGGTGAAAGTGTAGATATAAATGAACCTGACCGTTTAGCCCAAGCAATTTATGAGTTAGAACTTGATTATGTAGTAATTACTTCTGTTGATAGAGATGACTTAAGTGATTATGGAGCTAAACATTTTAAAGTATGCACCGAGGCGATAAAAAGAAAAAACCCTACAACCAAAGTAGAACTTTTGACGCCAGATTTTAGGTTTGATTTGAAATCTTTAGAGTTAATAGTGGCAACTGATGCTTATAAATTAGCACATAATCAAGAGACAGTACGAAGACTCAGTAAGAGCATTCGTCCTCAAAGTAATTATGATAGGAGTTTAAAAGTGTTGAATTTTTATGCAAAACATTCTAAAAAAATTGTTAAATCATCTTTGATGGTAGGATTGGGTGAGAGTATAGTAGAGTTAAAAGAGACTATGCAAGAGTTGCTAGATGTTGGAGTAAGTGAACTAACAATAGGACAATATCTACAACCAAGCCCTAAACATTATCCGGTAAAAAGGTATTATCCTCAAAGCTTTTTTGATGAGATTAAAGAAGAGGCTTACTGTATGGGGTTTAAATCTGTTGCATCGGGAGTTTTAGTAAGAAGCTCTTATAATGCAAGTAAAATGTAAAAGGAGTTAGCAATGGAAAACAGTACCGTTGATACAAGTAATTTAAAAGGCTTAAGCCAAGAAGAGGTTAAAGAACGGCTAAAAAAATACGGTTACAACGAACTTAATGAGAAAGAAGAGAGTTGGTTACATAGGCTATTTAAGCGTTTTTGGGGACCGATTCCTTGGATGATTGAAATTGCTGCCGTTCTTTCGGCATTGGCTCATAGATGGGAAGATTTTACAATAATTACTATACTTCTTTTTGTGAATGCCTTTGTAGATTTTTATCAAGAGTCCAAAGCTTTAAGTGCTATTGCTGTTTTAAAAAAGAAATTGGCAAGAAAAGCTATTGTTTTACGCGATGGAAAGTGGCAAGAGATAGATGCAAGAGAAGTTGTGCCAGATGATATTATTAAGGTAAAAATAGGAGATATTGTTCCTGCTGATGTAACTTTATTAAGTGGTAGCGACTTTTTGCTTGTGGATCAATCTGCTCTAACCGGAGAGTCTTTACCTGTTAGAAAAAAAGCTGGCGAAGAGCTTTATGCAAATGCAATTATAAAACAGGGTGAAATGGTAGCCAAAGTAACAGCAACTGCAAAAAACACTTACTTTGGTAAAACAGTTGGGCTTGTAGCCAAAGCGGAGCATGAAGAGGTAAGCCACTTCCAAAAAATGGTTATAAAAGTTGGAAATTTCCTGATTTTAGTAACATTGGTAATGATTGCTATTATTATTTATCATGGAATTAAAACTAATCAACCTGTTGTAGATTTACTTATTTTTGCACTTGTTTTAACAATTTCAGCAATTCCTGTTGCTATGCCAGCTGTTTTAACGGTTACAATGGCTATTGGAGCAAAGGTGCTTGCAGCAAAAGAGGCGATAGTAAGCCGACTTGCAGCAATAGAAGAGATAGCAGGTATGGATATATTATGCTCCGATAAAACCGGAACAATAACACAAAACAAAATGAGTTTGGCAGAGCCTTATGTTATAGACAAATATAAGAAAAATGATTTACTGTTTTATGCAGCATTAGCTAGTAAAGAGGAGAATCAAGACCCTATTGAAAAACCTATTTTTGACTATATAAATAAAAACAGTTTAAAAGAGAAATTAAAAAAATATAAACTTAAAAAATTTCTCCCTTTTGACCCGGTTCATAAAAGAACAGAAGGAGTTTATGAAGGTGATTCTAATTGCGAACTTATTTTTACCAAAGGGGCACCTCAAGTTATTATAGAGTTAAGTAACGAAAAAGAGTTCGATAAAGCAAAAGCTTATGCCGAGGTAGAACAATTTGCTTCTAAAGGATTTAGAACACTTGGAGTGGCTTATAGAAAATGCGAAGAAGACCTTTATCATTTTGTTGGTTTAATACCACTTTACGACCCTCCAAGAGAAGATTCTAAAGAGGCAATCGCCGAAGCAAAAGCTAAAGGTGTTACTGTAAAAATGATTACAGGAGACAATATTGCTGTTGCTAAATATATCGCTTCTCTTCTTGGTATCGGAGATAAAATAGAAGATATTCACTCTTTAAGAGGAGAATCGGTAGAGGAGTATTTATACCTTTCCAAAGTGCTATCTAAAGCTATTACTAAAGCACTTCACCCTAATGCAAGCCAGAGTGAAATAGAAAATACCGTAAAGCAAATTATTAAAAATGTAGAAAAAGAGCTTTACAATATGCCTATTCCAAAAGGCAGTGTTAAAAAACATGAATCTGAAATTATCTCTATTATAGAAAATGCAGATGGATTTGCACAGGTATTCCCTGAAGATAAATACTTTATTGTTGATGAGTTGCAAAAAGCAAACCATATTGTGGGAATGACCGGAGACGGCGTAAACGATGCGCCGGCTCTTAAAAAAGCAGATTGCGGTATTGCAGTAAGTGGTGCAACAGATGCAGCAAGAGCAGCAGCTGATATTGTATTGATGGCTCCAGGGCTTCGAGTAATTGTAGATGCAATCAAAGAGTCTCGCCAAATTTTTGAGAGAATGAAAAGTTATACAATTTTCCGTATTGCTGAGACAATCCGTGTTATTATTTTTATGACTTTAGCTATTGTAATTTACGATTTTTACCCGATTACGGCATTAATGATTATTATTTTGGCACTCTTAAACGATATACCTATTATGACTATTGCTTATGATAATACGAAACTAAGAGAAAGCCCAGTTAGATGGGATATGAAAGAGGTATTTATTTTGGCTTCTTGGCTTGGTCTTGCCGGGGTTATATCCTCTTTTACTCTATTTTGGATTTTAATTTCGCTAATGCATTTGCCACTTGATTTTGTTCAGAGTGCATTTTTTGCAAAACTTGTTATTGCAGGGCATGGAACAATTTATAACACCCGTATTGATGATTGGTTCTGGAAAAAACCTTGGCCATCTTGGACACTATTTAATGCTACATTCTTTAGTAGGGTTGCAGGGACTATTATAGCAGTGTATGGTTTTGGCTTAATGCAACCGATTGGCTGGGAATGGGCTATGTGGATGTGGGCATATGCTTTGGCTTGGTTTGTATTTAACGATGTGGTAAAAATGGCAGTTTTAAAATACTATAGAAAAAAATATCATGAAGATATTATATAAGGAGCAAATTATGGATAATAAATTAAGCAGAAGAGATGCTCTAAAAGTTATGGGTATTGGAGCAGGAACACTTTTTTTACCTTCGGAAAGTAAAGCAAAAACCAATTTATCTATGCCTGCAAGTCATAAAAAAGTAGATATTGTAATTGTTGGTGCTGGAACAGGCGGTATGATTGCCTCGGCAAGGTTAAGAAGGGCAGCACCGAATGCTAATATTACGATTATTGCTCCTAATAAAATACATCTTTACCAAGCGGGGCAAGTATTTGTTGCTGCTGGGCTTTATATGCAAAATGACATAACAGCAAAAACTTCTGAACTTTTAGAAGACAATGTAAAGTGGGTGCAAGATGAAGTAACATCATTTGAACCAGATAAAAATTTTGTTCAAACAGCAAAAAACGGAAAGATAGAATATGACTATTTAATTGTGGCGCTTGGGCTTGAGTATAATTATGAAGCTATTAAAGGATTAAGTGCAGATATGATTGGACATAATGGAGTTGCAAGTATTTACCTTAACGATGTGAAAAAGGGAGTTTCAAAAGCAGGGCTTAGCACAAATGTATGGATGAACTCTATTCAAGAAGATGCATCAGAAAAATCTGTAAAAGTGCTTTATACTCAGCCAGATACCTCAATAAAAGGTGTAGGTGCAGATTTGGATATTCTATTTTTAAGCAATGACTATTTTAAAGGGCATGGTGGCAATAAGGGTGGAGATGTGTCTAAAAATATAGAAAATATATATGCAACTCCGCATAATTATCTTTTTCCTTTTAACAAGTATGATAAAGTTATTCAAAACAGGGTTAAAAAGGCAGGTAATATTAATACTCTTTTTGAGCATAATCTCATAGAAATAGATAGCCAAAAAAAGATAGCAATTTTTAAAGATGCCAGTGGTAAAGAGATTCAAGAGAAATATGATTATATTCATATTACACCTCCAATGCAAGCACCTAAAGTATTTAGAGATTCTTTACTTTCAATTAAAGATGGTAAATACAAAGGCTATATGGATGTGAATCCTAAAACTTTACAACATAATAGATATAAAAATGTTTTTGGAATCGGAGATATTTTAGGTATTCCTCTTGCTAAAACGGGTGGTTCAGCACAAGTTCAGGGTGTTGTGCTTCAAGATAATGTAACAGCAGCTATAGAAAATAAAAAATTCCCACAAAAGTATAATGGTTATACCGTTTCACCTGTAAAATTAAAATATGGAGAAGTTTTACTGGCGGAATTTAATAAGAAAAAAGCATTGCCAACATTTTGGTTAGACCCTTATAAACCACGATGGATATGGTGGGAGTTAGATTTGCATGTAATGCGTTATGCTTATTTTAGTTTAATGATGAGAGGGATGATGTAAAATGAAAAATGCACAATTAATTTTAATGAGGCATGGTGAGAGTATTTATAATCAAAAAAACCTTTTTACCGGATGGACAGATGTTGATTTAAGCGATAAGGGAGTAAAAGAGGCAAAAGAGTCTGCAAAACTTTTAAAAAATGCCGGAATTCTTCCAGATATTTGCTTTACTTCGTGGCTTAAGAGGGCTATTCATACCGCACAAATAGTTTTAAAAGAGATTGAGTGGGAGCATATAAATGTTTTAAAAAGTTATAAACTTAACGAAAGACATTATGGAGCTTGGCAAGGCAGAAATAAAAGCGAAGTTTTAAAAGAGTATGGAGAAGCGAAATTTTTAGCAATCAGGAGAGGATATGACACTCCGCCGCCTCCTTTGGATACAAACGACCCAAGAGTGCCATGGAATGAGAAAAAGTATCAAAATATAGAGCATAATCTTTTACCACTCTCAGAATCTTTGAAAGATACAAAAAAAAGAGTTATTGAGTATTATAACGATATTGTTACTCCATATTTAAAAGAGGAAAAAAAGATTTTTATCTCGGCACATGGCAACTCTTTAAGAGCATTGGTAATGTATTTGGAAAATATCTCTAAAGAGGATATACGCAAATTTGAAATTCCTACCGGAGAAGTAATTGTTTATGATTTTAATAGAGAGCTTGAAATTTTAAATAAGCATGTACTTCGGAGTTGAAAGTTTGAAGTTTGAAGTTGAAAGTTTTGAGTTTTGAGTTTGAAGTTGAAAGTTTACTAATGTCGTCATTCTGAGCGAATGAGAAGAATCTAGTTTGAACGACAGTAAAGCTAAGATTTTGTTTCAGCTTTTTGAGTTAGATTCTTCGCTCCACTCAGAATGACGGCGATGGTATTATTTTACAGCATACCATTTTAGCAATATAAAACCATTAAATTACGATAAAGAGATTCTTCGCAAGTGTTTAGAATGACATTATATTTAGCTTTTTACTCTGTAACTTCAGTTAGAAAGTTACGGAGTTAATAATGGTAATGGAGATATTCTTAAACCGAAACAGCCTTTATTCCTGGTAAAATTTTTCCTTCTAATAGTTCAAGAGCTGCTCCGCCTCCGGTTGATACGAAAGTCATTTTTTCTATATCTCCTGCACGGCTTACTACTTCGCCTGTATCTCCACCTCCTACTATAGTTGTAGCGGAGCTTTCAGCTAAAGTATGACTTAATGAAATACTGCCTTTGCTAAATTTTTCCATTTCAAATACTCCCATTGGACCATTCCAAAAAATAGTTTGGGCATCTCTTATTGCTTCTTTAAAAATTGTAAGAGTTGCAGGAGCTATATCTAAACCTATCCATTTACTAGGTATCTCTTGTATAGGCACATATTGCGTTAGAGCATTCTCTTCAAATTTATTAGCAATAACTATATCTACAGGAAGATAAAATTTAACATTTTTCTTTTTTGCTTCTTCTATGATATTTTTTGCATCTTCTATCAAGTTTTCTTCTACTAAAGAGTCACCTATTTCATAACCTAAAGCTTTTAAAAATGTAAATGCCATACCTCCACCTATAATTAATTTATCGACTTTATTAAGTAAAGAGAGTAAAACATTTAACTTACTGCTTACTTTACTTCCACCAATAATTGCGATATATGGTTTTGTTGGATTTTTAAGTATTTTATCAAAAAAGCTGACTTCTCTTTTTAATAGTAAACCAGCTGCTTTTTTATCATTTGGGTATAGCATTGGAAGAGCATATACAGAAGCATGTTCTCTGTGGCAAACACCAAAGGCATCATTAATATAGAATTTGGCTAAATTCGAGAGTTGCTTTGCAAAAGTAGAATCGTTTTTAGTCTCTCCTGGGTTAAAGCGTAAATTTTCTAAAAGTAAAACTTGATTATGTTGTAAGTTTTGAGATATATTTATAGTTTCGTCATCTATTAAAAAGTTTTGTGGCATTATTACATCTTTTTTTAAAAGTTCTGCAACTCTTTTTTGCACAACTCGTAAAGAGAATTTTTTATCAAAAACCCCTGCTTTTGGGCGTCCTAAATGGCTTGCTAAAATAACTTTGGCACCTTTACCTAGACAATATCTTATTGTTGCCAAAGCTGCTCTGATTCGTCTATCATCGGCAATTTCACCTTCATCATTTAAAGGAACATTAAAATCGCAACGAATAAATACTCTATCATTTTTTTTA
>WFYP01000006.1 GCA_015490055.1 Nitratifractor sp. | reverse complement strand
ATACAAGATTTAAAAACAAAAGAGAGTAACTTAAAAAAATTGAATATAAAAGTTGTTGAGCAAAAAAGTACTATAGCTAAGCAGTTAGAAACCATTAAATTACAACAAGATGATATTTTTAAATTAAGAGCACTTTTAGAAAATAGAAGTAAAGAGTTAAATAGCACAAAAGATACATTAGCTATTACAAAAGATGCTTTAAAACTTAAAGAGAATGAGTTAAAAAAATTAAATCAACTTCTGCTAGCAAAAAATTCTAAATTAGATAAATTAAATGGTAAAGTTATAATTTTACAAAACTTATTAAACGAGACTAATACTACATTAGAACAAAAAGAGAAAAAGATACAAGATTATAAAGATAAAGTATTAGTGTTATCTTCAAATTTAACAAAAAAGAGTGATGAATTAAATACAACACAAGAGAAGTTATTAAAATTACTTACAGCACTAGATGAGAAACAGAGTAAATACGAAAGTTTATTAAAAGAGTTGCAAAGTAAACGAGCAAAAATTAAATACTTAACTGGCATAAGATTAAGAGTAATTCAAGAGTTGAAAAATACGCTTGGAAGTAGAGTTAAAATAAATAAAGATGGTACTTTAAAGCTTAGCTCAAAAGTACTTTTCGATAAAGGGAGTAGCAAATTAAAAGATAGTGCAAAAGAGCAGTTAAAAACACTCTTTACAAGTTATATAAGTGCTCTTTTAAGTAACGAAGCGATAAAGCCAAATATAGATACTATAGTTATAGAAGGACATACAGACAGTGATGGTGGGTATTTATACAATTTAAAACTTTCTCAAGATAGAGCTTTGTCGGTTATGAATTATCTATTAACTTTGCCAATAGCTAAAAAATATAATTTACAAAAATATTTAACTGCAAGTGGACGCTCATATTTAGATAGAGTTGTAAAAAATGGGGTAGAAGATAAAGAGGCTTCAAGGAGAATTGAGTTAAAATTCCGCCTTAAAAATCAAAATGCACTATATGAAATAGAAAAGATATTAGATGAAAATAAATAGCTTTAAGCCTAATGAGTTAAAAAGAGTAGTTAAAAACTTAGAGTATAAAGCATCTATTTTAAATAAAAAAGAGCCTCTTCTTAAGAGAATTAAGCAGTGGATATTATATTTTAAAGGTAATTAATGGATTTAATAACAAAAGTCAAGAGTTTCTCTAAAGAGCGTAGAGCTACGGCTATTGCAACCATTACAGCTACGCTTTTAGCTATTGTAAAGTTAGTGATTGGAATTATGAGTGGTTCAGTTGCTGTTATGGCTTCGGCTATCGACTCTATTTTAGATAGTGCTATTTCAGTATTTAACTTTTTCGCAATTAAAAAGGCAGAAGAGAAACCAAATGAAATGTTTCCATATGGTAAAGGTAAAGTACAAGCGATTGCGGGTGTTATAGAGGGTACAATTATTACGATATCTGGTTTGTATATTATTTATGAAGCTATAAAAAAGATAATAAATGAAAATAGTACCGAAATGTTGGGTGCTTCTGTTGCCGTGATGGTTGTGTCGGTTTTGGTAACTTATTTTTTGGTTAAATATCTGGAGCGAATTGCTAAAGAGACAGATAATATAGTTATAAAATCTGATGCTATACATTATAAAGCTGACCTTTTAAGTAATGGTGCAGTACTTCTTTCCATATTTTTAGTTTTTGTTACAGGTTTAGATTTTATTGATGCTATTTTTGGTTTAGCTATAGGTATTTATATTATATACTCAGCGTATGAGATTATTAGCGAAGGAATTATGATATTACTAGATAGATCGCTTGATTCAGATATAGTTGCAAAAATTGGAGAGATAATAGCTAATACAAAAGAGGCAAGAGGTTACCATTGGCTAAAAACTAGAACAGATGGTGTGCATAATTTTGTAGAGTTTCATTTAGTGTTAGACCCACAGATGACAATAGAGAAGGCTCATAAAATTGCAGATGATATTATATGTAAAATTACAGCACTAGAGCCAAATAAAGGCTGGGTAATAAACCCACACTTCGACCCGCACGATGACGAAGAGAATAATGTAAGAATTTTTGAAGGCAAAACAAGTTGTGCAACAGATGAAAAATAAAATTTACTTATGTTCGCCCAAAGAGTTTAAGGGTGCTATCTCTTTGCCGATGATAGAGTTTACTCGTTTAAAGAAAAGTATAGATTTAAGCGATGTAGATACTATACTTTTTACTTCAAAGCAGGCTATTATTTACTTAGACGAAATATCTAACGAGTGGCAAAATAAAAAGATTTTAGCCGTAGGCTCAGCAACTGCCAAAATGGCAAAAGAGTTAGGAGCTACAGATATTTACCACCCAAAAGAGTTTTATGGAGAAGTTTTAGCTAATGATATTTTAGAAAAGTTTAGTGGTAGCAAAATAGTATATATTCGCCCAAAAGTTGTATCGTTTGATTCAAAAGCCTTTTTAAGCGATAGGGGTATAGATATTAAAGAAGAGATACTATACGAAACAACTTGCAAAGAGCATAGTGGCAAAGAGTTAGAAGACGGAGCTGTAATTATATTTACATCGCCATCTACAATAGAGTGTTTTTTTAAGAGTTTTAGCTGGGATAGTAGTTATAAAGCAGTTGTAATAGGAAAATCTACATTAAAAAACTTACCAAAAAATGTAACTGCCTTTGTATCTGAAGAGGCTACTATTGATTCTTGTGTAAAAAAAGCACAAGAGATTGTTTAAGGTACTACATTTGGTAAAAAAATTGTAAAAAACTACAATTTTTTACTGAAATTAGTATCTTTTTATCTGTAAATCTGCTATAATTATAAATATAGATTAAATAATTAAATTAATATTATTTTGTAAGATTAATTTAATATTAATCTATCTTTCTCTAACTTAACGCCTGGATGGTTCGCAAATGTGCTTATGGGGTCCAACATTAAATCATTGGGGGACTAAGTGGTTAAGCCTGTGTGCGGGTGGCTTCGTTTGAGCTAGGCTCTGCCAGCAAGAAGTTGCCCCCTAAAGGCTTACCCTCTCCTCCACCGTTGGCTTATTAGGGCCAACTCACGCACATACGGCCATTCGGGTTTATTAAACTTCTTGCAAAACTCTATAAATGTATCTATCGTCTATTATGCACCATATTTTACTAAACAATATCTACAAAATATAGAGTTTTGCAAGTAGTCTAATTACCTCTATTTATTCTTCAAATTTTATGTTATAATAACTACATAAGTTAATAAAAAAGGTTGTGTAATGACTGCAAAAATGGGTAGTAGTTTTGTTGATTTAATCGATTTTACTAATGTTGCTAAAGAGGCATTAAACAGTGCACCTCGTAAACTGTTTGAGGATATTATTCAACTTATATTAAACAAATTCCATAATCAAAGTATAGAGCTAGAGAGGCTATCTTTAGAGCTAGATGAAATGCAAATACTACCTATTGCCAATTTAGATGAATTTTACGACAATATTTTAAAAGAGATAGATGATTTAACACTATTTAAAAAAAGATTAAATGAGTTAAAGAGTAAAGATGTATTGTTTGAAAAATTATATGAACAAACCGAAGAGCTTTTAACAAATTTAAATATTTACATGGACAGAATGGGACAATTAGAGATAAGAGTTCTTAAAAATCAAAAAATAGCTTAAATATGCAGATAGTTAAAACTTCACAATTTCTGCGAACTCAAAAATTTATAACCAAAAAGCATATACTCTCTTTAAAAGATATAGAGAAAACTTTAGAACTATTTATATCAGATCCAAACAACAAAGCCTTGTATTATAAAAAAATGAGTTGCAAAAAAGATAAAACCGATACTCTATTAGAGTTTTAAATACACAATACAGAATATTGCTAAATGTAGAAGATGATACCGCTTATTTAGTATGTGTATGTAGCCATGACGATTACGATAGAAGAAATAGAGGGTGTTGATTTGGTAAGTTGTGTTATAAAAGTTAAAAAAAGGTTGTGTAATGGAATTAGTCTATTTGTGGGTAGAAGATTATAAGAATATACATAAGCAGGGGTTTAATTTTTCGCCTCGGTTTGAGTGTAAGTTTTATGATGAGTATGGTGAAGATGGTAAGTTAAAAGATGATTGTAAATTAGAGATTATTGAAAAAAAAGATGATGAATATATCAAAGATTTTTTTGGTGAAAATATTAATGTTACGGCTATAGTTGGGAAGAACGGGAGTGGGAAGAGTAGTGTTTTAAATGCTATTATTAATTGTGGAGTAAAAAGTTTTTTTGATGAAACAAATTTTATTTTAGTTTACCAAAGTGAAGATGAAAGATTTTATGTTTCTGATACAGAGATAAAAACAAGTATCCAAAAAGTTGATAATTTTAAGGATTTAATTATATATATTGATAGAGTAGAACATAGTGGTTTGCCTATTGATACAGGAGCAACTAAGCTTTCAAGTTTTAAAAGATATAAACAAGCTTTTATTAATTATATGGGAGTTGATACATCAAGAGAAATTATAGTAAATTTACTTGTTGCTGAACTTGGAAAGATTGATTCATCGTTTGAATTATCAACATTTATGTATTTACCTAATAGAATAACTATTGAGGTAAAATCTCCAGAAAAATTAATTGGTAGTAATATAAGTTATACTTCGAAACATAGACAAGAAATTGAAGACTATTTTATGAAATTATCTGATATTGAACATCAAATCTTAATTATTGAATATTTAAGAAAACATGGTAGAGAACCTGAATTGAATATTATTAAAGATAAGGAGAAATTACAACAAATAATTAATGATACAAATATATCAAAAATATCTAATTTGTATTATAGACCTATTGATAATAAATACATAAATGACTTAACAGAAGAAGATAAAAAAATGTACGCAAGGGAAGGTGGCTATAATCATTTATTTGAATTTTATTTAATAGATGAAAAAGATAGAAATTACAACAATTTAAGTCATGGAGAAAAAGTTCTTTTTGGACAATTATTAAATATTTATTTTTATAGTATAAATCATAGTAATAAAATTTTCTTATTTGACGAACCTGAAATTTCTTTACATCCTGATTGGCAAAAAAAATATATCAGCGAAGTATATAATCTTTTAGAAAAAATGGAAGGTAATAATCATTTTATTTTTAGTTCCCACTCTCCATTCCTCCTATCCGACATTCCAAAACAAAACATAATCTTCCTAGACAAAGACGAAAAAGGAAACTGTAAAGTTGTTGATGGATTAAAAGATAAAAAGCAAACTTTTGGAGCAAATATCCACACCCTATTAAGCGATAGCTTTTTTATGGAAGATGGTTTATTGGGAGAGTTTGCAAAGAGTAAGATAGATGGGGTTATAAAACTTTTAAACAAAGAAAAGTTAGATAAGAAGGAGTTAAAATATTGTGAGCAGATTATTTCTATTATCGGTGAGCCTATTGTTAAAAATCAGTTGCAACGGATGTTGGATAGTAAGAGGCTTAAAAAAGTAGATGAGATAGATGTTATAAAGAAGAGTATGAAAGAGATGCAAAAACGACTTGATGAGTTAGAAAATGATAAAAGTTAATATTACAAAAGACATTGAAGAGCATTTTGTTAAACTAATTGATAATATATTTAAAGATGGAAAACTTGTAAAGAGAAAAGATAAAAAAACAGTTTTTAGTGTTACTAAAAGAGATATTGACAGACTTCTTTTAAAAAAGTTAAGAAAATTTGACGAAAATATTAATTTTGAGAAGCTTATCTTATCTGGTAAAGAGTATATTGATAGTTTAATTGGTTTTATAGACTTTAACAAGGAGTTTACCAAGCTATCTAAGAAGGAAAAAGATTATTTTTTTACATTGTATGCAAGGTTTAATAAGCCAAGTTTTATTAAGAAGTTAGGAGTATCAACTTGTTTATACTGTAACAGAAATTATATATTTAATTTTACAAAAAGTAATAAAGAGAATGCTACTGCACAACTTGACCACTTTTATGATAAATCTACCTATCCTTATTTGGCGGTTTGTTTATATAATTTAATTCCATCTTGTACTACTTGTAATCAAAGAAAGTCATCTAAAAAGATAGATATATTGCACCCATATTATGAAAGTTTTGACAAAAAGGCAAAATTTAGTTTAAAAATTGAAGATTGTAAATTTTATCACTCTTTAGATGGATTTAATATAGAGATAAAGACAGAAGATAAAAAAGTAGAAAATTCTAAAAAAGTTTTTAATTTAGAACAGCTTTATGAAAACCATAAGGATATAGTATTAGAGCTTATACAAAAAGAAGCAATTTATAACGAAAGTTATTTAGATGAATTATTAACTAAGTATGAGGGAACACTTTTTAAAAATAGAGAAGATTTACAACGGCTTATAAGTGGTGGATATGTGAGTGATGATGAGATAGGGAAGCGACCGCTTTCTAAGCTTGTTAAGGATATATCTAGTGAGCTTGGATTATTTTAATCTGTATATTTATGAAGTTTATCATATGGGCATTTTTTGATTCGTATGCAGTTTAAGTTTGCGGGCAGACACACAGGTCTGCCCCTACGGAGTGGAACTTTTTTGATTGTTGGCACTTGTAGGGGACGACCTGTGTGTCGTCCCGTTAGTTTAAATGGCTGTGAATGTTTGCTAACAATTTTATATGTTGTGTTTGTATTGTTTTATTGGAGTTGATTGTTTCTAGGTGGTTTAGGTTAATGGGCAACCATAAGGGATTGCCCCTACGGGTTGGTTAATCTTTTTGTTATATTTAGCCTAATTAGAAGGGTAGAATTGTTATAATTTCTAAAATAAAAGAGTATGGAGTTATGATGGATGTTTTGATTATTGGTAGTGGGGGGCGTGAGTACTCTATTGGGTATGCTCTTACAAAAGATGAGAATGTAGATAAGATATATTTTGCACCTGGTAATGGGGCTACTGATGAGCTTGGGGAGAATATTGCAATAAGTGATTTTAACGAGTTGGCTACTTTTGTTAAGGATAATGGAATTGATTTAACGGTTGTTGGTCCTGAAGACCCGCTTGTAAATGGTATTGTAGATGTGTTTAAAGAGCAGGGGCTTACTATTTTTGGTCCTAGTAAGGCGGCGGCTCAGTTAGAGGGTTCTAAAGTGTTTATGAAAAACTGCCTACAGAAGTATGGTGTGCCAACGGCTAAGTATATTGAGACATCTAGCTTAGATGAAGCTACTGAATTTATAAAAACTATGAGTGCACCTATTGTTGTTAAGGCAGATGGGCTTTGTGCTGGTAAGGGTGTTATAATTGCAAAAAGTCACGAAGAGGCTATAGAGGCAACTAAGGGTATGCTAAGTGGCGAGAGCTTTGGCGATGCTGGCTCTAACGTTATTATAGAAGAGTTTTTAGATGGGTATGAGCTTTCTGTATTTGCGGTTTGCGATGGTAAAGATTATGTAGTTTTACCTGCGGCACAAGACCATAAGAGATTGCTAGATAATGACGAAGGACCCAATACTGGTGGTATGGGGGCGTATGTGCCAACTCCACTTGTTAATGACGAGCTGTATCAAAAGATAGAAGATAGAGTAATTAAGCCAACACTTAAAGGGCTAGATGAAGATGGTATGCCATTTACTGGTGTACTCTTTATTGGTGTTATGGTTGTAAATGGCGAGCCTATTATTTTAGAGTACAATGTTCGTTTTGGCGACCCAGAGTGTGAAGAGCTTATGGCACTGTTTGAATCGCCTGTTAGTGATATGCTATACAAAGCTGCAACTGGCGATTTGAAAAATGCAGATGTAAGATTTAAAAAAGATACTTACGCAGTTGGTGTTGTACTCGCTAGTGAGAATTATCCGTATAAAAGTAGCACTCCAGCAGAGATTATTGTAGATGATATTGTGCATGAGGATTTAAAGAATAACTCATACATTGCATATGCAGGGGTTAGTAGAGATGAAGATGGTAAGTTAATGGCAACTGGTGGTAGAGTGCTTGTTTGTGTTGGCTTAGGAAAAAGCATTCAAGAGGCTAGAGATAGAGCATATATGTTAGTAGGACAGGTGCATTTTATTGGTAAGAAGTGTAGAACCGATATTGCGTATCAGGCACTTAAGCAGTAGGGGTAGTTTTGGAACATAAGAGTTTGCAAGGGCAGGATTTATCTAATTTGGCTACTATTGGCAGAAGATTTGTAGCATTTGTGATTGATAATATAATTACATCGACACTATTTTATATTATTTTTTATAAACAGTTATCTTATTCTACAGATGTTATAAGTAATATAATTTTTCTTCAGGAACATATTTGGGTCTTTTTAATTATAGAAGTTACTTATCATACTTTGTTTATTGCCAATAATGGGGCGACGATGGGTAAATATCTTATGAAGATTAAGGTAGTAAATGAAGAGAATGGAAAATTGCTCTCTTGGAAAATGGCATTTGTTAGAGCTGTAGTTAGAACGGTTGGAGAAATGTTTTTCTATTTTACATTTATTTTTGCTTTTGTAAATTCTAAACGGCAGACTTTGCAAGATAAATTAGCACACAGTGTGGTGATAAATGCTTAAGTCTAAAACTCTTTTATTATCAGTTTTACTTAGTGGCTTACTATTGGCAGATGAGTATAAAGATGTAGAAGTTTATGCAAATAGTGTTACTCAGAATGAGGATAAAGCAGATATTTCTGGTGGCGTGGTTGTAGTTTATGATGGCGATATACTTAAAGCTAAAAGTGGGAAATATGATGAAAAGAGTAAAGTATTAATACTTCGCGATAATGTTGTTATAATTAGCAAAGATGGCAAGAGAGTAAATGCTAAAACACTTCGTATAAATTTAGATGATAATAAAATTGTATTTAAAGACTTTTTTCTTTTAAATAAAGAGAATGTTTGGTTTGTTGCTAAAGATGCACAAAAGCAAAATAATAATATTAAATTACAAAATGCACTATTTTCTAGTTGTGATGTTGATAATCCAGATTGGTCTATTGGCTTTAGCAAGGCGACATATGATACAAAAAGTAAAGAGCTTAGAATAAATAATGCAATAGCTTATATTAAAGAGTTTCCAGTTTTTTACTTTCCGTATCTATATTTACCTCTATCTCATGAGAGAAAAACAGGGTTTTTAATGCCTTCATTTGCTTATACTAATGATGAAGGCTTTCAATATTCCCAACCATTTTTTTGGGCTATTGCTAAAAATCAAGATTTAGAGATAGACCCACAAATTAGGTTAAATAGAGGTGTTGGTATATATGCTACTTATAGATTAGCAGATTCAAAAGACTCTTTTTTGCAAATTAGAGCAGGGTACTTTAAAGATAAAGATAGTTATAGTAAAAAGTATAATTTGAAGTATAAAAAGCATTATGGAGCAGAATTAACCTACATTAATAATACTTTAATATACCCATTAAGCCGTAATGGGTTTGAGAATAAATTATATATTAAT
>WFYP01000005.1 GCA_015490055.1 Nitratifractor sp. | reverse complement strand
ATTTTAAATATAGAGAAAAGTTTTTTAAATAAAACAAAAAAATTAATGATAGAGACTTTTATGTATAATTTGACATAAAATAATAAAATGCTAGTAAAGCAACTTTAAACAACACTGTTTATACTTTTTGCCACTGCCACAAATACACTTTGCATTTCTAGCTATATTTACTTTTGTATCATATAGTTTACCACTTTTATAAAGCCACTTGTCACCTTGTTTTATAAAGGTGGACAATTCATGAATTAACTCTTGTCTGCCTTTGTAAATATAGTAAGCCTTAAACTCTACCTCTGTTTCACTATAGTTTATAATCTCTAAATGTTGCCAAAAACTATTTTTTGCCCAATGCTCAACCTCTTTTAATTGCTCTTGACTCCAGTTGTCAATTTGTGTCTTTTGAATATATTCTAAGTTTACAGTTTTGTAAGCATAATATCTGCTTTGCATAAGCTCTAATGCACTTTTAGCTTTAACTTTACCATTTACGATATCACGACAATAGCTATTGTCAAATTTGTCATTTTTTATACAACTACTCATATCAATTTTACACCAAGTCGTTTTGCTCCATGTGCTCCAATAACTAAGCTCTGTTCTATATCGGCAGTTTTAGATGGACCACTCATAAAGATTGCAAAGTCGTCAATTTCTATTAGCTCCATTGCCTCTTTCATAGTCGCTACAATTTTTCTTTTGTCAAGTAGTATTACAATACTCTCGTAGTAACTATAAACTTTTCTGTCAATCTCTTTGTTAAGAAAGCAAGCTCCATTTTGAGCTACAGCAAACTCTGCATTAAGCACTACTTCATAGCTATCTGTAGTATTCGCTATCTCTCCACCAGCTCGCTTTAGAGAGTCAATAAATGTATCAATTAAATTGTCAATACTCTCTATTTCGTAATTAGTAAACTCTCTATCAACTTTACTGTTAATATTTTGCTTTATACTTTTTAAAATTTTAGAGCGACTCATAGTAATCCTTAAAACTTTTTTTGGCTAATTTTGGTGCTACTCTCTCTTTGCCCCAAGCTCTTTTGTATAGCCAGTGTGGCATATATTTAGCTAGCTTCATTAAGCTTCTATAAATTTTTGGCTTTGCTAATATTTTAGCTGTCAATTTATAGTATCTATCTTTACTCTCTTTTACATTTAATTTGTAAACTCCTCTGTAAGCTACAAGTTGTTCGTGTAAATTTATCTTTACAGGACATACAGCTGTGCAACTTCCACAAAGTGTAGAGGCAAAGGCTAATTTTCCATACTTCTCTATATTTCGGCTAGAGCCAAGGTTACTACCTATTGGTCCTGGGATTACATAGTTATACTCATGCCCTCCAACTCGCCTAAATACAGGGCAAGTGTTCATACAAGCACCACAGCGAATGCATTTTAGAGCACCTTCAAACTTTTCGCTACCTAACATTTGGCTACGACCATTATCTACAATAATTAAATGTATCTCTTTACCCTTGCTTGGCTTTTTAAATATAGAGCTATAAGTTGTAATATCTTGCCCCGTAGCACTACGAGCAAGCAGTGTTAAGAACACGCCTAAATCCTGCATATTTGGTATAATTTTTTCGATACCCATAACAGCAATATGCACATTTGCTAAACTTGTCCCCAAATCGGCATTACCCTCGTTTGTACAAACCACAAAGGCTCCTTCGCTAGCAACTGCAAAGTTTACACCCGTAATTGCAACATCGCTACTTTCAAAATGCTCTCTAAGTTGTGCTCTTGCTACATTAGTTAAGTAAGTTGCATCGCTATTTTGCTCATTAAATATAGTGGCTACTTGCTCTTTTTTAAGATGAATTGCAGGCAAAACTATATGCGATGGTCTCTGCTTCGCAAGCTGAACTATTCGCTCGCCCAAATCTGTATCGATAACTTCGTAGCCACGATTTTCTAAATATGGGTTTAGCTCGCACTCCTCTGTTAGCATCGACTTACTCTTAACTATCTTTTTGGCATTATGCTTTTTTAAGATAGACTCAACAATTTGATTATGCTCTTTAGCATCTACAGCCCAGTGAACCTTTATGCCATTTGCTAGGGCTTTAGCTTCAAACTCCTCTAAATAATTATCTAAGTGAGTAATTGTATGGGCTTTAATATTAGACGCTAGCTCTCTTAACTGTTCCCAATTATCGAGTTTTTTAGAAGCTATATCTCTCTTTTCTCTAACAAAGCTAAGCGACTCATTTAGCCATTTGTCATCATTAAATACTCTCATTAGCAACTCCTGCTAAAATCTCTATTACATGCAAACTTTTAAGCTCTGGCTCTAGCGATGCTAAATGCATTAAGCAAGAGTTGTCGTATCCAACTAAATACTCTGCCCCACTATCTTTAAAATTGGCTAACTTATCATACCCCATCTTTTTAGAAACTTCGCTCTCGTTTATACTAAATGTACCGCCAAAGCCACAGCACTCTTGAGCATTAGATAGTGGCAAAATTTCTAGCCCATCTATAAGCTTTAATAGGTTTTCTATCTTATTTTGGTATGGTAAATTAAGCTCGCTAGGAGTTGCAAGTTCCAACTCTCTAAGCCCATGGCAACTCTGGTGCAGAGCGATAGTATGATTAAAAGAGACATTTAAACTTTCTGGCTTTACAATATCGTGTAAAAATTCGCAAATCTCGAAACTCTTATTGCTAATTTCGCTAAATTTATCACTATCTAGCAAATCCTTGTAATGCAGTTTAACCATCGAAATACAACTAGCACTTGGGGCTACAATATAGTCATACTCTTTAAAGTCATTATAAAATTTTTCGGCTAAATCTTTTGCCTCTTTTACAAAGCCAGAGTTAAAAAATGGTTGCCCACAGCAGGTTTGATTTTTAGGATAAACTACTTCAAAGCCTTGACTTTGTAAAATCTTTAAAGTAGCAACACCAACACGCGGATAGATAGTATCTACAAAACATGGAATAAAAAGTGCAACTCTTTTCATATATATCTCTTTTTGTAAAATTATAACAGAAAATTGATTTTTTTTGTTATACTTATCACCTTACTAAAAAGAGGCTAAGCAGTATGAAAATTATATTTACATTACTTATTATTATATCTTTTTTATATGCATATGGAGATAAGAGTGATGTATCAAAGCAAGATATAGCTTGGTTCTTAAAGCAACATAAAAGTTTAAAAGATAATTACTTTAAAAATAATTTTGGGGTAGATAATCATCCAAGTGGTTGGGATAGAGGTGCATATTTAAGAGCTTATATAGATATGTATGAAGCAACTCATAATATTAAGATTTTAAGAGATTTAAACGAATTACTTAAAATAGTAGCAGATGGAAACGATATCTTAACAAAAAGAAAAGATGATAGGTTAAACAGAGTCTTAGCAGGTTGGGGAACACGCGAGTATCAATATGGTTTAAATAAAAAAGCTAGATATTCAGATATGCTAACAAATGCATTGTATGCTTACCCACTTGCTGCTTTTTCTAGAATTGTTAAAGAAGACCGTAGCTTAAAAGATGAGTTTGGAGCAGATGCTAATAGATATTATAAAATGGTAGCAAATCTATATGTAATTCAAAAACCTTTTAGTAAAAATATCCGATATAAAGATGGCACTTTAGGTGCTTGTTACACTTATCCAAATAATTATTATGAAGATGGAGAAAAACTATCTAATATTGAAGCACCAATTAATTGGACAGTAGTTATTGCAGAACCTCTTATTGAACTATATAGGGCAAGTCGTGCTGATGGTAACAGCAATAAAGAGTATAAAAATACTATTTTAAAAGTTAGTAATTATATTTGGAAAAATATCTATTTAAAAAAATTATCTACTAAAGATAAATATTTTTTTTGGTACTATTGGCGAGCAGATATTGATTCTGATACATCAGATAGGGTAGAAGATTTAACACATGGAGCACGCTTAGCTGAATTTGTTGCATCTTTATATAATTCAAAAATAGAGCAAGCACCTCATAAAATATGGACTATTAAAAGATTGAATTATCTTGCTAATACTTTTACTATTGGAGCTCTTCTAAAAGATACAACTTTTTCTAACTATATTGATGGCACCGGTGGAGTATATAAAGATGACCCAGCTACACTATATGAGTGGCTAGAGTTGCAAAAATATTCTCATAAATCTACTCGTAATAGTATAGCTTACTACATTAAAAAAGCTATGAAAAAGAGCAAAGAAGGCAAAAAATATAATTTAGCAGTTTTTTCTAAGTTTATTAGATTTGCTAATTATTAAATTATTAAAACAGTTCTTTCTTGACATCAGTTGCAAATATAAAATTTTGTCATATAATAGATAAATTATATTGCAATATGATATATTTATAATTGAACTTAAAGGGGCAAGGGGTAGCAAATGAAATTTTTCTTAAAAACTATAGTAATACTCTTACTATCTACAGCAATATTGTCTTCAAAAGGTATAGAAAAAAAGATAATTGTAAACTTAACAAAACAAGAAGCTTTTGCATATGAAAATAATAAATTAGTACTTAAAGGTTGGATATCTTCAGGAAGAGAAGAGTTTAAAACTCCGCAAGGAAAATATAGAGTATTAGCAAAAGAGAAGTTTCATATATCTAATGAGTGGCCACAACCAACAGGTGGAGCAGAAATGCCATATATGCTTAGATTAACATGGAGTGGCATTGCTTTGCATTTAGGGTATGTTCCAAATTATCCAGCATCTCACGGTTGTGTTAGGTTGAAAAATGGATTTGCGCAAGAGTTATTTAAATGGGCAGATATAGGTACAAGGGTAATTATTAAAGGTAAACAAACAAAGCATGTATCAAGAAAGCACCGCTCTGCATTTTATATGACAAAATATTTTTATAAAAAATATAAAACTTCATATAATAAAGAGCATAAATATTTAGCTAAGTTAAGTAAAGAATTAAAGAGATTATCTAAAGCACATCATATAGCTATGAAAAAAGAGAGAGCGAAGCAAAATAAAAAATTAGTATCTATAAAAAAGAGAAAATCAAAAAAATATATATCAATGGCTAAAAAAGTCAAATTAAAAAAACATTTAGCAAAGAAAAGAAAAAGAGTTACACATAAACACCGCATAGCATTCAGTAAAATTAGACTAATAAGATACTACTCTAAATTTTCATATAGAAAATTAAATAGAATATTACGAGCAAACTATATTAAAAAAAGAAAAATTTTAGCATCTAAAATAAATAAAAGAGATAAACTAAAAAGGCTTAAAAAAATAACTAGAGTGCTAAAAATTATAAAACAGGCAAAATATACCAAAAGACATAGAAAGTATAAAAAAAGATTTGTATAGAATGTGCTAGTAACTTTTGATTAACACAATTTGTCGTAGTTGTGTTAATATTATTCGAGCTTCCCTTCATTGCCATCGTATAATACAAAACCCCAAAGAAATAAAAAGTTTGACAATGTAAAAAATATGTTAAACTAAGGGGGCTAAAGTAGAAGGAGGAAGATAAAAGACGACAATGCCATTAGGTTATTAAAACCGTACTTAATGCTGTCT
>WFYP01000004.1 GCA_015490055.1 Nitratifractor sp. | reverse complement strand
CTTTTAGTTCTATTTTTTTAATTGTCATCTGTTTTCTCAAAGAATTTTATAAGTCTATTTTTTAATAAAGTTTCACGATTTTGATAATCTTGATATGACCAATTATTTAGCTTATTGGCAAGTTCTTTTATCTCTTCGATAGAAGAGTCTTTTAAGTACTCTCCTTTTTTTAATAACTTTACATCTCTTGATATATTTTTATCTACAATAATCATATTACCTAGAGTATCAGAATAGTCTGTATAGGTTAATTCTACTTCACTCCATGTACTATTTAATGTTTTTACATCTCTTGAATTAATAATTTTATTAAAGTAGTTTGGATAAATAGCTTTTTGGTTATCATTCAAATAAAAGGCTAATAGAGTGAAACCTTTTTTTAGCAATCCAAAATAGACTAAATCTTTTTGACTTTTAAAAGAAAGTTTAAAAGTTGTCTCTTTCTCTTTAACAACTTTAGCAATAAAAGAAAAAAGTGGAAATTTAATTTTTGTTGTTGCACCATGAGAAAAAGAGTATCTTACCAAATCTCTAGCAAAGAGTTTAAGTCTCTCTCTATTCATATCTATACCATGCACATAGAGATATACGACCAATGTATTTAATGGATACTGATTACTATACTGTTCAAGCAATTGAAACCATTTTGTTAAATCTTCATACTTATTTGGACTTTCAATAACCTCTCTAAAAAATCTTACTATTGATACAATTTTAAAAAGGTCACTCATAACATCTTCTGATGATTTTGTTTTAAAAGGAGAATATGATTTTTGAGTAAAAAATTCTCTTAAACCTCTTTCAGATGTTATGATTCCCTCTTGACCTCTTATTATCTGTGTATAAAATCGAAATATATCATTAATAGAGTATTTTCCACCTTGTGGTTTATCAAGCTCTTTAGATTGCTCTTCTAAATCTTTCCAATCATTAATAAAATCCTCTGCTTTTTTCTCACTTAACGCTAAAGCGTATAACTTTGCTTTAAATATATCTGAGTCTGCAAGACTTAATCCTCTATTATTAATAGTTTCAAATATCATTAATGCTTTCTCTCTTGCACTATCAGGAGTAGCATCTTCTGTTTTAATAGGTAACATAGAGACATCAAAAAGTAAAAAATCAATAAAATCAAAAATATCTATATCTTTATCTTCAGATATTTTTTTTATCTCTTGATAAAAATAGCAAATATTCTTTTTGTATTGACTATCTCTTTTTTCACTTTTACAAACATCCATTTTATCAAAATTTAATTTAAGTGCTTCACTTAAAGACTTAGCATCTTTTTCTATAAACATATTTGTTTTTAATCTTGGCTTTGGACTTTCCCTTCTACTTCCAGCTGGAATTGTTATTGCATCATTTAAGTGTCTATTGTCTTTATCAAAAGAAAGTAATACATACATAAGTAATGTTAAAGTAGTTAATCGTTGTTGTCCATCTATAACCTCCTCTACATCACCACTTTCTGTACTTTTAGCAGTAACAATATTTCCTAAAAAGTATCCTTCCTTTTTATTACCTTTTTGTTTCTTATTTATATAAGCATCTTTTAAATCCTCAAGAAGTTCCATACATTGTTCTTCTCCCCATGAGTAAGAACGTTGATACGCAGGAATAATATATTGTGTTGTTCCACTAAATATATCTAATATTCGTTGATGTTCGGCTGTTAATTTTAATGCCATAATGATTATTCTCCAAAATAATAAAGCTTATTTTAATTATATCCAAAAATACATAATGGTAATAGAAATTCACTATATTTGTAATAGTCAAAAGGGAAAAAGTTTAAATTAATATTTAATTTGTGATAAACATTTCTTTTTGAGCTTCGCGGTTTTGCTATCATTCTACAATGCTACCCTTGCAGAAGTCATAAGTTTAAAAAATTTATGTGCTCGGGGTGATTGGGCTTGAGCTTCGCGGTTCGTTTCACTCACAACGCTTCGCTTGCGTAGTCTAAAATCGTGAAACTATTCACGATTTTTTAACGACTACTTACATATGCATTCCGCCGTTTACTTTTAGTGTTTCGCCTGTTATGTAGCTTGAGTAGTCGCTTAGTAGGTAGGCTACGGCGTTGGCTACCTCTTTTGGTTCTCCGAATCTTTTTAGTGGGATTTTAGAGATAAAGGCTTCTTTTACTTCGTCTTTTAGTACATTTGTCATCTCTGTTGCTATGAAGCCTGGGGTTATTGTGTTGTATCTTATGCCTCTTGGTGCTGCTTCTTGGGCGAAAGATTTAGTCATTGCGATTACTCCACCTTTACTTGCAGAGTAGTTTGTCTGCCCTGCGTTTCCTGTCTCTCCTACGATACTTGCAACATTTACTACGCTTCCAAAACGCTTTTTGCCCATAACTTTAAGTGCCTCTCTACAGCCTATAAATACAGACTTTAAGTTTGCTTCGATTACTGCCATAAACTCTTCTGTTTTCATACGCATTGCTAGCTTGTCTTTTGTGATACCTGCATTGTTTACAAGGTAGCTAAGTTCGCCATCTGCTTCTACAATTTGTTTAATTGCATTTACAAATGCCTCTTCTTCGCTAACATCAAAGCCAATAATTTCTGCTTCGCCACCAGCTTTTGTAATCTCTTCTTTTACAGCAGTTGCTTCTGCTTCGCCACTTCTATAGTTTACCCAAACTTTTAAACCAAAGCTAGCTAAAGTTTTTGCAATTTCTGCACCAATTCCTCTACTAGCACCTGTTACTAATACATTTTTTCCGCTAAATTTCATATTTCCTCCGAATTTTTTAAGCTTTCATAATTTTCTTGGCAGTTTTGGCTTGCGGGGCGACACATAGGTCGCCCCCTACAAAACTTTCAACTTCAAACTTCAAACTTCCAACTTTCAAGCTTCTATCAAACTCTCATCCATCTCTTCTGGCTTCTCTATCTCCATAAGCTCCAACACTGTTGGTGCTATGTTGTTAAGTCCGCAACCGCTTTTTAGTTTGCTAACTTTATTAGAGATAACAAATGCCCAAACTTCGCCAACTGTGTGGTTGGTTAAGACATTTCCATTTTCATCAATCATCTCTTCGCAGTTGCCGTGGTCGGATGTTAAGATAATATTATACCCCTTTTGGCTTGCAACTTCCAAAATTTTGCCTAGTTGTTCATCTACTGTTTCGACTGCCTTAATGGCTGCTTCGAAATTACCCGTATGACCAACCATATCTCCATTTGCAAAGTTTACTACTATAAAATCGTACTCCTCTTTCATGGCAGTCCTAACAGCTTGCCCAACTTCTGGAGCACTCATTTCTGGTTGTAAATCGTAAGTTGCAACTTTTGGGCTATCTATTAATACACGGCTCTCGTTTTCATATGGTTCTTCTATTCCACCGTTAAAGAAAAAGGTAACATGAGCATATTTCTCTGTCTCGGCAGTGTGTAGTTGCTTTAAACCTTTTGCACTTATAATCTCTGCCAAAGTGTTTTTAGGTGCCTCTTTTGGGAACATTACAGGGTATGGAAAGCTCTTGTCATACTGTGTCATTGTTGCGATATTTAACTCTATATCTTTTCTCTCAAACTCATTAAAAGTGTTATCACCCAATGCTCTTGTAATCTCTCGCACTCTATCGCTTCTAAAGTTAGCAACAATTACGCCATCGCCACTTTGCATACCGTTGTAATCGCCAAATGCAGTAGGCACAATAAATTCGTCTGTAATATCATCTTTGTAAGAGTTTTGTATATACTCTTGTGCATTTAGCGAAGTTTTAGGCGTGGCATTTACTATTGCATCGTAACCTTTTTGCACTCTATCCCATCTATTATCTCTATCCATAGTGTAAAAACGCCCACCGATTGTGGCTATTTTAATATTTTCGTTAGTTACTTTTAACACTTGCTCTAAATACTCAGGTGCACTTGTTGGTGAAACATCTCTACCATCTGTAATTAAGTGTAAAAACACCTCTTTACCAGCTTCGCTAGCAATTTTTGCCAAACCTAAAATATGCTCTAAATGAGAGTGTACACCGCCGTCGCTCATAAGCCCAATAATATGGATTCGATTAGAACTATTTAGCACACCATTTAATGCACTATTGCTTTTAAGTGACCCATCTTTTAGAGCAAGTGAAATTTTTACCAAATCTTGATAAAGCACTCTACCACTTCCAATAGTCATATGCCCAACTTCGCTATTTCCCATTTGACCCTCTGGCAAACCAACACTTAAACCATGAGTTGAAATCAAAGTATGGGGGTATTTTTCAAAAAGATAATCGTATGTCGGAGTTTTTGCAGCATTAAAAGCATTAGCTTTGCTATTTTCTTTATATCCAATGCCATCTGTAATAATTAAAAGCGTCTTTTTTGGCATATTTATCTGTCCTTTTGTAATTTTTGTACTTTACTTAAAAAAATTTAAGTAAAATAGCGGTTAATTATTGGCGTATTATAGCCATAAAAAATTAAACTAGAAAGTTGTCTTAATGCTGTACTATTTTCATAAACTATTCGATATTAATTTATTACATTACATCTCTGTAAGAGCAGGAATCGCTTTTTTTATCTCTTTTTGCTTAACAATGTTTTTAATGCCTAAGTATATTCGCTGGGCAAAAGCTAAAAAAGCAAATCAGCCAATTAACAAATGGGTAAAAGCACACGAAGGTAAGCAATTCACCCCTACAATGGGAGGGGCAGTATTTATAGTCGCAACTGTTATTTCATCTTTATTTACTGCAAATTTATCAAATATTTATGTAATTGGTGGATTGCTAACACTAATAGGTTTTGCAGCCGTTGGTATGAAGGACGACTTAGGCAAAATACTCTCAGGAGATAACTTAGAGGGCTTAAGTGCAAAGGGTAAAATGGCACTTCTTATTGTAATATCTGCGGTAATTTCTTCACTACTTGTATTTGCATCTAATATGCCAACAACATTTTATGTACCATTTCTTAAAACTCCACTATTTGATATGGGTTATTGGTCTATTGCTTTTTGGGTTCTTGTTTTCATTGCTTCGAGTAATGCAGTAAATCTTACCGATGGGCTTGATGGCTTGGCAACAGTACCAACAATTATAGGCTTGTTTACTTTAGGTATATTTGTATATATGAGTGGACACGCAATTATGGCTAATTATCTATTGTTACCTAACATTAAAGGTGTTGGAGAGGTAGTAATTGTAGCAGCAGCACTATCTGGCGGACTGCTTGGCTTTTTATGGTACAACAGTTACCCAGCCGAGATATTTATGGGAGATACTGGCTCTCTAGCCATCGGTGCATTTTTAGGCTATATGGCAATTTTAGCAAAGAGTGAAGTGTTGCTAGTACTAATAGGTATAGTATTTGTTATAGAAACACTATCGGTAATACTGCAAGTTGGAAGTTATAAGTTGCGTAAAAAAAGAGTATTCTTAATGGCTCCAATACACCACCACTTCGAAATGAAGGGGTGGGCAGAGAGCAAAATTATCGTTAGATTTTGGATGATAGCCTTTATCGCAAACTTATTAGCATTAATTACACTGAAAATTAGATAATGATAGAGAAAACAAAACTAGCCCTATTTGGGTATGGAAAAACAACAAAAGCGATTGCAGAGCTTTTTGGTAATGGCTGTATATTTTTTGACGATAACAGAGATGAACTAGAACTAGATGAATTAGGTAATAAAATCTACCCATCTACTGCTTTTGATGCAGATAACTTTAATATAGAGGTAGCTACACCCTCTATTACCCCAAATAATCCTTTAATAAAAAAGGCAAAAAATCTATTTAGCGAATATGACCTATTTTTAGCAGATAGCTCACCAATAAAGATAGATAAAAAGCCTCTAAACATTTGGATTAGTGGAACAAATGGCAAAACAACCACTACGCAAATGCTAACACACATACTTAACGATAAGGGTGCCGTAAGCGGTGGTAATATTGGCACACCTCTTGCCAAGCTAGATAAAAATGCCCCAATTTGGGTATTAGAGACAAGCTCGTTTACTCTGCACCACACAAAACAGGCTAGTCCAAATATCTATTTGCTACTACCAATTACCCCAGACCATTTAGATTGGCACGGAGGAAGCGACGGTTATACGCAAGATAAGTTAAAACCACTTACAACAATGCAAGAGGGCGAGTTAGCACTTGTACCAAAGGGTTTATCTCTGCCAAAAAGCGATGCTTGGATTGTAGAGTATGAAAGTGCAGAAGATATAGAAAAAATTTTCGATATTGATGCCTCTAAAATTAAATTTAAAGGTGCATTTTTGCTAGATGCAATCTTAGCAATGGCAATCGAGAAAGTACTATTCGATGAGGTAAACTACGATAAGATAAACAGCTTCGTTTTAGATGCCCACCGCCAAGAGGAGCTAAAAGATAGCAAAGGTAGAGTATGGGTAAACGATTCAAAAGCTACAAATGTAGATGCAGCCTTGCAAGCGATAAAACTATACAGCCAAAAGCCAATACACTTAATCTTAGGCGGAGATGATAAAGGTGTAGATTTAAACGATTTCTTTAAAGAGATAAAAGATTTAAACATTACAATTTACGCCATAGGCTCAAACACAGACAAGCTTTTAAACTTAGCAGACAAATACAACATAAAAGCCAATAGAGCAAAGTTTTTAAATGTAGCACTAGATTTAATAAATAGCGTGCACACAAAAGATAGCATAGCCCTATTAGCACCAGCAGCCGCTAGCTTAGATCAATTCCCATCTTATGCAAAAAGAGGAGATGATTTTAAAGATTTCGTAAAGTCCATAAAAAATTAGTTAAGTTCTTATAGTTTAAGTTTTACATAAGCTTACTTAGCTATAATTTCATCCACTTACAAAGTGGCACTGTAGCTCAGTCGGTAGAGCAAAGGATTGAAAATCCTTGTGTCGGCGGTTCGATTCCGTCCAGGGCCACCATTTACTTCTATTTTTAAACAATCAATTTATAAAATCATAAAACTATTTTTTCACCAAACTCTATATTTTTATCTTTTGTTAATACCCATAGTGTATCTATATTTGGTGTCTGTTTTGGAAATACCCCTTCGCCGTCGCTAAAGTAGATTAAAAATTTAAAATCTTCATTTAAATTTTCTAAATATTCAAATACAGCTCTAAAGTCTGTGCTTCCTCCGCCTTTTGCTTTGCTTATTATTGGCTCTAGTGGGGTTAGGCGGGTTGTGTTTTGGATTTTGTAGTCGCACTCTATTAGCTCTATTTGGTAGTTTGGGAAGGTTTGGATAATTGCTTCTAACTCTGTTAAAAAGCTGTTAAGAGAACTCTCTTTTATAGATGCAGATGTATCTATTGCCACTGCGATTTTTAACTCTTCGCTATTTATAGATGGTAGGGCTACACCTCGGTAGAGATGTTTTTTGTTGCTTGGAAACATTTTATAATCTATTTTGGCGTGGGCATTTATGTATCTGTAGAGTAAATCTTTCCATGAAATTTCAGATGGTTTTGCTGATTTGATTAATCGCTCTAATCCAGTTGGGAGTTTATCTTGCGACTCTATTTTTTGGATAATTTGCTCTAGCATCAGTTCGTATTCACTATCTTCTATGGTGGCTTGTTCATTTGGCTCTTGCTCTTCTTGTTCTGGCACTTCATAATCGTTTAGTAGTAGGTGGTAAATCTCTTCTGCGTATAAGCCGTTGAACTCTTGGCTAAATTTAGCCATTGGGTGCATTACAAAGCCATTTTCTAACAGCAGAGAGTTTATAGCATATTCGCTTGCTACTTGCCATACCGACTTTACCTTGCCTTGTCCTCTATCTGTGTGATACAGAGCTTGCCTCATGGCAGAGCCTGCTAAAATAGTGCTAACTTCATCTAAGTTTAGGGCATCGATATATTCGCTATTAAACTCTAAACTATCACCGCTGTAGTGCACAGATGCAATATTGTTATTTACTTTTAACTCTAAATTGGTAGCAATAGAGCCAAAAAAAGGGTGCTCTAGTAGTAGTTTTGCTTTTGCTTGTTCTATCTTGATCATTGGCTACTCTAGCAGATATGCAAACTTCTCTACCCACTCTTCAAAAGCTTCGCTTGCTTCTACCTCTATGCCATTTTGTTGCATATCTTTTATAAGCATTACCGAAAATTCGCTAGGTAGTTTAAACGAAAAATTTATAGCATTATCTACTGCTTCGCTACCACTATTTTTTAACTTGGCAATAATACCTGCAATTAGTGCAAAGAGTAGTTGGCTATTGCTTTCAAACTCTACCTCTTTGCCCTCTAATATATCATCTATATTTGGCAGTTTGCTCATAACTTTTCTAAAAGCTATAAAGTTTATTGCTACATCTTTCCCGATAGTTCCGCTAATTGTTTCTAGGCTAAGAGTTGCATCTAAGTTAGATTTTAAAATTTTATCTACATACTCCCAACTTCTAGGTGTTGCAAAGGCTTTTTGGTTAGCTTCGGCATCAAAGCTAAATAGCTTAGAGTTGTCATAATTTAAGTATGCTATTATAGAGGTATCTATCTTGTTTTGGTACGCCCAAATCTTCCAATCTTCAAAGTTTACATCCATATCTAAATGCACAAAACGGTTTGCAAGTGGTGGTGGCATACGATATACTACCCCTCTATCGCTCTCGCTATTTCCTGCTGCAACTATTGCCCAGCCGCTTGGCAATTCGTAATCGCCAACTTTTCTATCTAGTACTAATTGATACGCCGCAGCTTGCACAGAGGGTGGGGCAGTGTTTATTTCGTCTAAAAACAAAATACCTTGGCTCTTTGACTCTTTTGGTAAAAAGTTAGGTTGGGCCCAGACTGCTTCGTTGTTTGCACTATCAAAAAATGGAATACCTTTTAAATCGGTTGGGTCAAGCAGAGATAGCCGTAAATCTATAAACTCTAAACCTTGCTCTTTGGCAATCTGTTTAACAATAGATGACTTACCAATACCAGGGCTACCCCAAATAAATGTTGGCAGTTTTGCTTGTATTAATTTAGATAGTGTATTTTTTAAATCTTTTGCTTTCAATTTTTCTCCTATTTGGCTTAAAGGCTTTTGTGCGGTAAGGTATTATCCACACTCATTACTATTGCATAGGGATTTATATCCGTAAAATAGTATGTTGCGAAACTATGCCATCGCCGTCATTCTGAACGGATGTGAAGAATCTAGTTTAAACGGCTGTAAAGATAAGAGTTTATCTCGGCTTTTTAAGTTAGATTCTTCACATCCGTTCAGAATGACGGCGAAGTAAAATTCCCCTACTGTAAATTTATATCCGTTCTTTTACCGAGACTTTATCTACCATTAGTGGATTATCGTTCATTATACGCAAAAGTTCATTATCTAGCTTGAAAAAGTTTATATATTCGTCTTTTATCGATGGATTTTTGGCAAGTTGGCGGTTTAGTTTGTTACTATTTTGCTCACAGAGTGTGTCTAGTATCTCTTGCGGTGTGTTTGGATTGCTTGCTAAATTTAGGGTAATATCTTCTCTATTTAATTTATAAAACTCCTCTAAAAGCTCTTTTGGTGTATTGGAGTTTAGGCTTAAATTTAGTGCTATCTCCTCTTCATACCTCTTATATAGTTTTACGATATTTTCGGCACTTAAAGTTGGGTTTAGTGCAAGTGCAAAATCTAACTCTTTACTCTTGCCAATTAGCGAGTTTATTGTATCTACACTTACTAAATTTTTTGCTATAAATTTCAGTTGCTCATCGGTAATATACTCTAAAAACTCTAGCTCAATTTTTTGATTCTCTAAGAGTGTTTTAACTACATCTTTGCTCTCTTGTAGTAACTTTATAAAAACCTCTCTATCTAAATTCTCATTTTTTGCTAAATTAATTTTTGTCTGTAAATCGCTACTATTTAAAAGTTGCAGTTGCTCATCTTTGTTTAGTGCTAAGTTTAGAGCTAGTAAGGAGTTATAACGATTATCTTTTAAATTTAGCAGTCGCTTTTTAGCATCATTTGATATAGCAGGATTAATTGCCACAAACTCATGCAGGGCTGTAGGTTTCCACTTCTCTTTGCCTCGAGAATTTATTTTGTAATTAGGAAGCTTTAAAATAGCATCTAAAATTTCACTACTGTTTGTTGTTAGGGCAATATCTATTATCGAAGCAGGGGAGTGTGCAATATCGGTATGGTTAAAGCTCTCTCTGTGTGGGAAAAATCGCTTAATAAAGGTAAGCGTAATATCACGGTTATTGTCATTGTCGAACAAATCTTCATCGCCCCAGTTGTATAGATTTAAAAGCTTTAGATAAAGTTCATCATCAATAGCTGGACTTTTTAGAAACGATATTAATCTATCTTGATTATTAGATAATTTTAAAGCCATAAGCAGGGCATTTGGCTTTAGACTCTTTGCAAAGTAACTCTCGAACTCTTCTAATTTGCAATCTGGAATCTTTTTATCATATAATTCGTAAGACAACTCCTCTTCTAAGGGGTTTAACATAGAGCTTAAAACTACTAAAATAGTTTTATCTTCTGGATTATATTTTGTGCTAAATTTATAGCCCTCTTTTTCTACAAATTTTTCTATATCCTCTTTGGATATATGTAAAAATTTACCCAAAAATAGTATTGTTCCATTACTGTTTTGCTCTAAAATTTGTTCTACCATTTAACTCCTTAGCGTTGCTATTAGCCGATTTGGGTTTAGAAAAAGCTCTATTGCATCATCTATATTGTGGCATACAATATCGCTTGCAAGCATTGTTTTGCTAGCACAACCCTCTCTGCCAGCGATTGCAATAGATAGCTTTGCAACTTCTAGCATTTTTGCATCGTTATTTCCGTTGCCCAATGCTACGCAATTATTTGCACCCAGTTGTTGCACAAAATCGGCTTTTTCTTGTGTATGGTTGCTAGTTTGTAAAACTACTACCTCTAAATTGAACTCCGCTAACTCTTGCTTTACACTGCCAAAGGTATCAGCTGTAATTACATATACTTTAAACTCTTCACAAAGTTTTTTTAACAGTTCCTTTGTAGCACTATTTACAACTCCATTAACTGCAAGTGTTCCATTGTAGTCAAAAACAATATGCTCTATCTCTAAATCTGCATAGTTTGGTATTTTAAATAACACTTATAGCCTTTTTATCTCTTGCAAATACTTCGCCAATAATGGCACTATTTTCGTAGCCATTTTGTTTTAGCTCTGCTAGTAGGGCAGGGGCATCGGCTTTTGATACTGCAATTAGCAAACCGCCCGATGTTTGGGCATCGTAAAGAATAATATCTTCTGCATCTTCGCTTGCAAACTCTACTTTATCTTCTATATAGCTTTTGTTATTGTGTGTACCGCCCGGTATTATGCCCATATTTGCCATATCAAGAGCACCATCTATTATTGGCACATCAGCCTTTTTAACTTTAATACTAAATTTATCAGATGCCATCTCTAGCATATGCCCAAGCAAGCCAAAACCTGTAACATCAGTACAAGCACTTACATCGTAATTTTTCATAACACAAGAGGCTTTATAATTTAATTGCGACATTAAAGTAGCTATCTCTTCTATTTTGCTTGCATCTATTAAGTCTGCTTTTAGGGCTGTTGTTAATATACCTAAACCTATCGGTTTTGTTAAAATTATTACATCGCCGATTCTTAGCGTATTGTTTTTGTAAATTTTATCTGGTTCAATAATTCCTGTTACACTTAAACCATAAAGCATTTCTGGTGTCTCAATAGTGTGCCCACCTACAAGTGTTCCTCCACACTCTTCTATTTTGCTTTTTGCACCATCTAGCATAAGTTTTAGTGCCTCTTTTGGCTGATTGCAACCATCGAAACCTACAACATTCATAGCTGTTAAAACTTTACCACCCATAGCAAATACATCGCTTAGGGAGTTTGCTGCTGCAATTTGCCCATAGTAGTATGGGTCGTCAATTACTGGCGTTATAATATCGACTGTTTGAACAATCGCTTTTTGCTCATCTATTTTAAAGACTGCTGCATCTTCGTTGCTGTGTAAATCTATTAATAAATTCTCATTACTGCAAGTTAAGTTACTAAGTGCTTGTGATAGCTCCGCCGGAGCTAACTTAGCGGCTCAACCAGCAGCCTTAACGAATTTGGTTAGCTTGTAGCTATTATCAATTTTTCGCATTCTCTATTGCTCCTTTATATCCTGCTTTTTTAATTGCATTTAATAGCATCGTACTATTTGTTTCATTGTTATCAAAAGTTACTGTTGCCATCTTTTTAGGCAGACTAACTTTTGCCTTTTTTACCCCCTTTGTGCTCTTTAGGCTCTTTTTTATAGCCATAGTACAAAGTGGGCAAGTCATACCATCTATTTTAATAGTTATATTCTTATCTTCTGCTTGTAAAAATATGCTAAGCAGAGTTAATATTATAAGTTTTTTCATTTAATCTCCAAAATTGATAAAGCTGAAGGCTTAAAGCGTAAAGCTGAAAGCCTCCCCTTGCGTAAACGCTACCATATTCCCGCATTAGCGAGAATGACGGGGTGGCAAGTTTACACTCACTTCTACACTTCAAACTTCAAACTTGCAACTTTAAACTTGCAACTTCCTATCACACCACTACAATAGATAAACCGCCCAATAGGGGTATGTTAGCATAATTAGCACAAAAATAGTACCGATACTCAAATATTTTAGATAATTTTTGCAAATGCTTCCTTCGCAAACTACTCTTTTTCGTAATACAAAAAAGTAATTACCCCATAAGTAGCCAATAATTAGCACGGCTGCTATGCTAAAATATATTTTATATGGTGCAAAAAATTGTAAAAATGATAACGAGCCGACACTTATGCCAAATAGTAAAAATAGTAGTGGTGCCAAACAGCAAGTGCTAGCTAAAATAGCTGTAACTGCTGCTCCGATTATCAATGCCCAAAACGATTTATCTTCGCCTTTTGCTGGCTCTAATTCGCACTCGTAACCCTTTACAATAGAGAGTATTGTAACTTTACCCTCTTTTTTCTCGCTTACATAAAGCCCCTGATTTTGGGCAAATCGCTTGACATTTGCAATAGATGAAAAAGAGTTTACCTCTACTTCTAAAATACCTTCGTCAAAGCCTTCTAGTGCCTCTTTTGTTTTAAGAACTGGCTCTGGGCAGGCTAAGTTTTTGCAATCAAGCTTTTTTACCATTAAAAGATTTCCTGCGATGTAATTTTATACTCAAAAGTTTTTGGGTCGTAGTAGTTTAAAACATCATCTTCTACCTCTGCATATGGGTAGCCAAACATATTTATCGGATACTGTGTTGGTGTTGGGAAAAGCTTAAAATCTCTAGCGTGGTTAAAGCCAACCCAGTTCATCTCCCAAGAGTTTAAGTACTTCTCTAGCAGTTTTTGAACCTTTTTATCGTTAAACTTTAACCCCTCTACAAGCTCTAACTTTGTAATATCTGCAGGGTCTGTTGGTATCCAGCCAGCACCTGGAATGTAGTACTCTGCACGGCAGTGTTGCCAAGTTGTAATTGTTGCAAAGCCTTTATCGTCGCTCTTTCCTAATGCTTTACTAAAGTGGCTTTTGCCAAGACGAATACCAAAAACTTCGCGTGTAGGAATACCAGCAGCTCTAGCAATCGCAGTAAATAGCGAGCTTAAATCGGTACATTTACCACCATAGTATCCGTTTTTGTATATATCTTCTACTTTGCTTTGGTGAACCATTTTGCCAACATCACCTATACCACAACCAATTACTTTTTTATCTCTAAACGTATGGCTAGCACACCAAAGGTAAACTTTTTTAACCTTCTCGAATCTATCTGTGCTATCGCCTACAATTCTATCGGCAAGTTGCTTAATAATGCCAGTTGTTGGAATGTGAGCAGTTGGCTCTAAATACTTTTTAACATCTTGAGGAATTGGCAAATTTGCTTTGCTTGCTCTTTTTATTTTAGCAATCGGTACTGTTCTATCTTTTGTCTCAATCTCTAATTGTAAATTTAAAACTTTTTTCTTATCCGACTTTTTCCACTCTGCAAAAAGTGTATTTGCATCGTAATCGTTTTTGCTATTTATATTGTAATTGTCGTAATTCCCACTAAAATGCAACAATCTTACTTTTTGATAGGGTGCATTAAATGGTAGAGGGTTCCAAAGCTTAGTCGGAAACTCTTTGCTATCATACTTAATATCAAAACTGTAATTAACAATAAATTTTCTACTTTTACCATCTTTGCTCTCACTAGCAAATGTAACGGTTGGAGTTGCAATCATTGCACCCAAAGCCACACCACTTTTTATAAAATCTCTTCTATTTATAAAATCTTTTTTTTGCATAAAAATATCCTTAAAAATAATTTGCTGTATGTGGGGTAGTATAAGATATGTGTATTAAAGTAGTTATGCCACTGTCTCTTATACACATCT
>WFYP01000003.1 GCA_015490055.1 Nitratifractor sp. | reverse complement strand
TGTATTGGTAGTTCAAACCAACGGGCAGACACATAGGTCTGCCCCTACGAGCTGGATATTGCTTGTAAGTTGCCACTTGTAGGGGACGACCTATGTGTCGTCCCGTTAATTAAAACGGCTGTAAATGTTTATCAATGACTTTAAATTTGATTATTAGATTATTTATAAACCCTAAAGCTCTTATAAGTTACTTTTTTTACCTAATTTTGCAGTAATTCAAACAGTTTTTTATTTATAAAATATTCATCTCTTTATATGAGTAATATTTTACAATATTTACTCATATTTTTTAGATATGGGTAATTTAACCGCTGTTTCTTAAGTTTTTGCAAACCCTTTGGAACCTTTGAGCAAGAAAATCAGATATATTTAATCCTCTATACAAGTTTAATAGCATCATCAAGCAATACAATTTGCTTCGTATCAATCAACTCGGTCAAAGTTTTTTTGAAAGTTTTTTTGCTCATGTTGAAAGTTTTTTTGATATCTTCGGCGTTGCTTTTGTAGGTAAAGGGTAGGGTTGCGTTAGACTCTTTTAATAGTTGTAGTATTTTGTTTTGAGCTTCGTTTACTTTGGCTTTAGAGCCTAAGGGTTGCAAGGTTAGGTCTAGTTTAAAGTCTTTTCTTACCTGTTTTATATAGACTTTTTTTCTGTCGCCTACTTTTATTGGTTCGAAGATTTCATCTTTAAATAGCATACCTTCATATTGCTTATCGGCTATTACTTTGTAGCCTAGTGGGGTTTGGGCTAGTACTATTGCATCTAATGGCTTGCTTACATATAAGCCCTTCATATCTCGGTTTATATATTTGCCTATTTTTTGGGTGGCGTATAGTCTATCTGTTTGTTCATCTAGGCAAACGCGAAGCAGGTACTTTTTGCCAACTTTAAATGGCTCTTTTTGTTGAGATAGTGGTACGAACAAATCTTTAGGCAGACCCCAATTTACGAATGCTCCGTGTTTGTTGTAATCTACCGCGGTAAAGTAGCCATATTCACCAAGTTTAGCATATGGCATTTTGGTAGTTGCTACATCTCTATCTTCACTATCAGTATAGACAAATACATCTATAAGTGAGCCCATAGGCATTTCGTCTTCTATTATATAAGCGTTTGGTAAGAGTACTTCATCTCTATTTTCAGCTTCTAAGAAAAAGCCGTAATCTGTGTCGCGTACAATTTCTAAAGTATTTATTTCGCCTATTTTTATACTTTGATTTTTTATTTTGGTGGGAGTTTTATTGTTAGTCATTAGGTTGTTCCGTATGTTTATTTTGTGATGCACTCACAATTATAGCCAACATTATAGCTAAATTTTTAAAAATATAGCAAACTCTAGACTAAGAGTTTGCAAAGTAGAAAGTCTATCTATTTTTGATTTTGCTCTTTTTTCATTCTTGCTCTTACATCTTTAATCATATCTTCTGTAACAACAACACTTACACCTGATGCAAACTCTTTATCTCCATTTGGAGCGTAATAATTCATTGCTACTGGTTGTGGTTGTTTTGTACATCCTGAGAAAATTGTTACCGCTGCGAAAGCTACTGCTACTAAATTTAAAGTTTTCATATTTCATCCTTTTTTTAATTCTAAAAAATATTAGAATTGCTTTGATTTCCCATATTATATAATATACAGATTAAGATAGGCTAAAAAATTGTCAAATTGTCATATTTTTTAATTTTAAAGTAGGCATTTTATGGAAACTTTGCCCGCTGGCTTGGGTTACAAGTAGTTATAAAACTTTTAAAGTTTTACCTACTATTAATTAAAAAAGCTAGAGAGTAACCCTATCAATCCACCAAAAACGCCACCCCATACAACAAGCCACTCTAAGTGCTCTGCAATTAGCTTATTTACTAACTCTTTTACACTTCTTGGACCTAGCTCATTTAATCTATTGCTTACTATATTATCTACTTTTGTTATTAAATCTTCGCTTAAAGAGGAGTGTTTTATATAATGATTAAGTTGCTTTTGAAATGTCTCGGAAGAAACTATCGATATAATGGAGCTTTTTAACTTTTTAGTAAATGTTACCCTTAGTAACTCTAAAGAGTCTTCGCCACCAAACATATTTATAAGTTGCCCAAATTTTGACTCCATTACACTCTCTTTGAGTGCATCGAAGGCTACATTAAAGTCTGCTTCTTCTATTATCGGGCTTAAGTCTATCTTTTTCTCTTCTTGTTCGAAAAACTGCTCTAGTCTGTTCTTTGTAAAGAACTGCTCCATTATCATACTCTTAATAGAGCTTTTAAATTTTTCGAAATTTAACTCTATAACACCAGAACCATAAATAAAAGGGATTTTATTAAAAATCATATAAATCGCAAGCCAATTTGTAACTGCACCAGATAGTGCAAAAAGCCCGCTATAGTAAAGGTACTTAGAGTACTCTGCTGGAACATAAAATGAGCTTGCAATTAGTAGAATCGATACAATATTAACAACTGTAGATTTGCTAATCAACTATATATCCTTTTTAAGTAATCCATTTTTGAGTTCATATTTAGTAGTGCCATATCGGCTAACACTAAAGCCATCATCGCTTCGCAAACTACTGCTCCACGGATTGCAACACATGGGTCATGGCGACCCTCTAGCTTATAAGTTATCTCTTTGTTGTGGATATCTAGAGTTGTCTGCTCTTTAAATATAGATGGTGTTGGCTTAAACCAAACTGTTGTGCTAATTGTATCGCCATTGCTAATACCACCTAGCACTCCGCCACTATGGTTGCTTTCGAAACCATTTTTTGTAATGTTGTCATTGTTTTGGCTACCTTTTAAGCGACATGCATCTATACCGTCGCCAATTTCAACTGCTTTTGCTGCGTTTATGCTCATCATAGCTTCGGCTAGCTTTGCATCTAGTTTGTGGTAGAGTGGCTCGCCAAATCCTATTGGCACGCCTGTTGCCTCTACAAGTACAGCCCCTCCAACTGAATCGTGAGCTTTTTTAGCATCTTCTACCGCTTTGATTTGTGCTGCTTCTACATTTTTATCTAGCGTTTTTACAATGCTCTCTTTAGCAAATTCAAAATCTTTATCTTCAGATTTTATGCCATCTATCTCTAAAATTCCAGCTTGCACCTCTATACCTAACTCTTTAAGCATAAGCTTTGCTATTGCACCTGCTGCTACGCGTGCTGCTGTCTCTCTAGCACTACTTCGCCCACCGCCTCGGTAGTCGCGAATGCCGTACTTATTCCAGTATGTAAAGTCTGCGTGTCCTGGGCGAAAAAGCTCTTTTACATTGTCGTAATGTCGGCTCTTTTGGTCACCATTAAAGATAACCATAGCTATTGGTGTGCCTGTGCTTTTGCCCTCAAAAGTGCCTGATAAAATCTCTACGCTATCGCTCTCTTTTCTTGCTGTTGTTAGCTTACTTTGCCCCGGTTTTCTGCGGTCTAGCTCGCTTTGAATATACTCTAAATCTATATCTAAGCCAGCTGGTACGCCATCTACAATACAACCTATGGCTTTGCCATGCGACTCACCAAAAGTTGTAATTTTAAATTTTGCTCCAAAACTATTCATAGTTTAGCCTCTTAACTTTTGCAAAGCAATCTCTGCTGCATCTTGCTGTGCCATTTTTTTACTTTTACCTTTTGCTTTTGCTATAGTCTCTCCATTTAAAACAACTGCAACTTCAAACACTTTATTATGGTCTGGCCCTGTTGCTCCTACCAATTCATAAACCGGAGTTACGCCATGTGTTGCTTGCGTAAGCTCTTGTAGGGCTGTTTTGTAATCTTTGCATAGTGTATCTAAATCTATTACAGGGTAAGTATCTTCTAATAGTTTTACAGCAATATCATTTGCTTTCTCTAAACCTGATTCTAAATATATAGCTCCCATTAAAGCTTCGAATGCGTTAGATAACAAAGATGGCTTGCTTCTACCTTTGTTATTCTCTTCAGCAGGCGAAAGATATAAATAGCTACCTAAATCTATAACCTCAGCAAGTTTCGCAAAGCCACCCTCGTTTACCAAAGATGCTCTAATTTTAGATAGTGTTCCTTCATCTTTTTTTGGAAACTTTTTAAATAGGTACTCACCTACTATTAAGTCTAATACCGCATCGCCTAAAAACTCTAGCCGCTCATTATTGTAAGGCTTTTTATAACTTTTGTGAGTTAAAGCCTCAATAATCAACTGCTCATCTTTAAATTTGTAGTCTATCTTACTCTCTAATTTTGATAACTCTTGCACTGTTTCTCCTTTTATTGTATTGCACTCTGTTGTGCTTTTGCTGCTTGGGTCGCTAAGTAATCGCACTGCTCATTTTGAGGGTGCCCATTGTGTCCGCGAACCCAGGTGGCTTTTATTTTGTGTGGTTTGCTAACCTCTAAATACTCTTGCCACAAATCAACATTTTTAACCTTTTTAAAATCTTTAGCTACCCATCCAGCTAGCCAACTATTTATAGCATTTGCAACATATGAGCTATCTGTTACTACCTCTACATCGCAAGGCTCTTTTAAGCGTTTTAAACCCTCTATTACGCCTGTTAATTCCATACGATTATTGGTTGTATGCTCTTCGCTTCCACTAAACTCTTTTGTGTTGCCCTTAAACTCTAAAATTGTTCCCCAACCGCCAGGTCCAGGGTTACCAAGGCTAGAACCATCACTGTAGAGAGTAATCTGTTTTCTCTTCTTTTTTTCCAACTGTAACCTCTATTTTTGAACTAAATACTCTATGGCAATTTGGGCATCTTGTAAATGGTAGAGGGTAGCTATTTTTACACTTGCTACATAGGTATAAAAATTTTAATCTACCGCTATCTACACCACACTTTTTACTACTACATAAAATATTTAGTGCATAATTAGCAGATATTTTATCACAATTATCTATAAGCCCATTTATATAGAATAACTGCTCTAGCTGAATATTTTTACTAATTATATCTAAATCGATATTCTCTTTTTTTAATTTATCTAAAATATCTATTAAAATATCGAAATATTCACTTTTATAGTAACTCCAAGCCTCTTTTGGGTTTAGCTTAAATAGTTTACGAATTAAAAATGGAGCATACTCTTTATTAGACTTTACAAGTTCTGCTATCTGTATAAATTTATCTTCTCTCGATATAAAACTTCTATCTATCTCTTGATTTTTTAAATTAACTTTTAAGGCATCGACACTCTCACCTTGTGCTTCTAAAACTTCAATAGCATCAAGTGCATTTTTAAAATTACTTAACTTTTCGTAAATAAACTCTATCTGATAAAGTACCTCTATATTGCGTGGATTTTTTGAGATAATCTCTAAGTATATATCTAAAGCTCTTTGCAAAAAACCAGCTTTAAAGTAAGCCATAGCTAAATTATTAAGTATAGATGAATCTTTAGTATGTTTTAAAAGATATAGATATAAATTTATAGATTTAGAATACTCTCCACTCTTTTGGTATGCAATAGCTAATAAAAAAAGAGGCTTTTTCATAGACTTTTCAAATTTCATATTTTCGGTATCTAGTGCGCACTCTTTAGAATCGAAATTTTTTAAAAAGCCCAACAGCTCTTTTGCCCTCTGCTCCTGCTTCCAAATACTATAAGCATAAGATAAAACAGATACTATAAATATAATACCAAGCAGAAGTAAAATACTTACTATTGGGTCGTTATAGTTTGGCAAAAAGCTATCCATTGAGTATCCTAAATTTATATAGTTTTATAAGAAGTATATTTTATAAGCACCGCTAAGGGGTGCTCATTGAAGTAATGCTTAGTTTATTAACTTTTAAAGAATTTACTAGCCATATCCATTACGCCATCAATTCCACCAACTTTGCTAAGTAAATCGCTAGCTAAATTGCTATCTTCACTTGTTGCTTTATCTACCAAATTTGGTAGTGTGTCACTAAGAGCTTGTTTTGCACTATCTACACTTACACCCAATTCATTAGCAAAAGCTTCTACTTTATCGCTTCCTACAAGGTCTGCAACTTGATCTTTATCTATTGGAGCATTTTCGCCATTTCCAATCCAAGAGCTAATAGTCTCTCCTAAATTTCCATTTGTAACATTAGAGATGATAGAGCTTAAATCTAGCCCACCTTCGCCATTTTCACTATTACCACCAAAAATTGAGCTTAATGCTCCTGCAATTTTATCTGTATCGATTCCTGTAGTTGCATCGTCGCTATTACCTTGAATCATACTAGCACCCATTTTTAATAAATCCATCATATCCATAACTGTTATCCTTTTGGTTTTAGTGGAGCTTAAAAAACTCCTTAAAAAAATTATAGCACAAAGTAGTTTAACCCTTATTATCTATTAGGTATAATTATGCAAATGATTGAAGAAGCATCTATAGAGAGATTAAAAACATCCATTGATATTGTTGATGTAATAGGAAGCTACATAGAGCTTAAAAAGAGCGGTGCGAACTTTAAAGCCAACTGCCCTTTTCATGGCGAAAAGACTCCTAGCTTTGTTGTAAGCCCACAAAAGCAGATATTTCACTGTTTTGGCTGTGGTGTTGGCGGAGATAGCGTAAAGTTTGTAATGGAGATAGAGAAACTTAGCTACCCAGAAGCAATCGAAAAGCTTGCAAGTAATTACAATATTCCACTACAATACAGTAAAGGCAGAGGCTCTTTAAATGATGAAAAGAGAGTTTTAGAACTCTTAGAGCAGTGGTACAAAAAGAATCTATCACAAAATCAAGATGCACATAAATACTTAACCGATAGAGGAATAGAAGAGCGTTTTATAGAGCACTTTGAAATTGGTTATGTAGGAAGTGGGCAGAGTGTAATAGAGTACTTAAAAGCGAACCAAATTCCTCTACCAAAAGCTGTTGATGCTGGCGTAATTGCAGTTGGTGAAAGAGGCGAATACTATGCAAGGCTAACAGATAGAGTTATATTTCCTATATATAATGCTAGTGGCTCTATTGTTGGGTTTGGTGGTAGAACGCTTGGTAATCACCCTGCTAAATATATCAACTCGCCGCAGACAAAACTATTTAATAAATCTAGACTTCTGTATGGTTACAATTTAGCTAAACGAGATATTTACGATAAGGGCAGAGTAATAGTAACCGAGGGGTATTTAGATGTAATTATGCTTCATCAAGCTGGCTACACAACAGCTGTTGCAACTCTTGGAACTGCTTTGACAAGCGAACATTTGCCAATTTTGCGAAAAGGCGAGCCCAAAATTGTGCTGGCATACGATGGAGACAAAGCAGGGCAAGCAGCAGCTCTAAAGGCTGCTAAACTGCTTAGTGCAAATGGCTTTGAGGGCTCAGTAGTGCTATTTCCAGAGGGCAAAGACCCAGCCGATATGGTAAATAGTGGCGATAGAGAGGGCTTAAAAAATTTGCTAGAGAATGGAGCTGATTTAGCATTATTTGTAATCGAGCAGATAAAAAGCAGTTTCGATATTAACAACCCATATCAGAAACAAAATGCTATTGCTGAAGTTAATAACTACTTAAATACTCTAAAGCCAATTGTACGAGAAGCTTACGCAGGAGAAGCGGCTAGAATTTTTGCCTCTCCGATTGCATACTTTAAAGCAAAAAGAGGGCGAGAGCAACAAGCCCCTCAAGAGCAAATTATGCAAATTCCTAAAGACCCAGCATGGGAGGCAATTTTAAAGAAACTTTTAGAGACACCAAGCTTGATAGATGAACTGTTAGATGTTGTAGATTTCTATTTTGCTAGAGGCTACGAAGATGCCTTTAGAGCGTTAGCCGGTGGTAATTTTGACCACCCTATTTTAAGAGGTATAGAGGTAGATGAAAATATTCCACTGTTGAGTGACGAAGAGTTTAAAGCACAAGTATTAAAAGAGTTGGAGATATTCTATAAACAGAGACTAAAAAGCCTAATGGCAGATAGAAATTTAGATTATAAACGAAAGAGTTTTCTAATACGAAAGATAAAAACAGATATACTTCCAAGAATTAAAAAAGGCGAAATGGTTAGCTTTGAGCTAAATACGCTGTAGGGGAAATTATGAGAGCAATATCACTTTTTAGTGGCGGGCTAGATAGTATGCTAGCGATAAAAATGATGGTAAATCAAGGTATAGATGTTACTGCACTACACATTTTTACAGGTTTTGGTGGCAAAAAAGATGTACGAGATGAGCTAGAGCGTCGTGCTAAAATGGCAGGGGCAGATTTTAAAGCAGTTGATGTAAGAGAAGAGTACATACAAGAGGTACTTTTTGACCCCAAATATGGGTATGGAAAAAACTTTAACCCATGTATCGATTGCCACGGTTATATGTTTAAAATTGCTAAATATATGTTAAAAGATTTAGGTGCATCATTTTTAGTTACAGGCGAAGTTTTAGGTCAGAGACCAATGAGTCAAAGAAAAGATGCCTTAAAGCAGGTACAAAAGTTAGCCGAAGATGAAGATGGGCTAATTTTAAGACCACTTTGTGCCAAACTTTTAGAGCCAACAAAACCAGAGATAGAAGGCTGGATAGATAGAGAGAAGCTTTTAGATATAAGTGGAAGAAACAGAGAAGTTCAACTTAAAATGGCAGCCGATTTTGGTTGGGATGATTACGAATCTCCAGCTGGTGGATGTTTGCTAACCGAGCCAGTATATAGCCAAAAAATCAGAGAGTATTTGGAGTTCGAAGAGTTTAGCGTAGAGTCTATTGATTTGCTAAAATTTGGTCGTCACTTTAGATTGCCAGATGGCTCTAAGTTAGCAGTTGGCAGAGATGCTGAAGATAATAAAGCATTAAGAGAGTTAAACAATAGCAGTTATATAGGCTTTTCATTGCCAATTATTGGACCATATAGTGTTATCCACAAAGATGCAAGCGAAGCAGAAAAGGAACTTGCGGCAAAAATAGCAATAACTTACGGAAAGTGCAAAAAAGGGCAAAAATATAGTGTAGAGATTGCAGGTAATAATTACGAAGTAGAACCTTTTGAAACAAAAGCTGAAATAAAGCAGTATTTTTTTAATCCAGATATAAAATAGGGTCTATTTTTTAAACAATATTAGGTATAATGCGTCGCATTTTCTATCTCTTAAAGTACCTTTAATAATAGGTTCTAATAGAAATGATTTTTTACGAAAGGAAACGATATGCCAAAAATGAAGAGCGTAAAAGGCGCTGTAAAGCGTTTTAAAGTTAAAAAAAGTGGTAAAATTAAGCGTGGAACTGCTTATAGAAGCCACATTTTAACTAAAGTAGATGGTAAACACCATAGACAGATGAGAGCACCAAAGCATGTAGATAAAGTTGATGCTAAGCAAATCAAAGAGATGATAGTTTAATTAAAACTATTTAATTGTAAACTCCCCTTATTTAGGGTAAGTTCAGCTAAGCTGACACCGAAATTAGAGTTTAAAAATTTACGGTAAAGAAGAAAAGGAAAACAATGAGAGTAAAAACTGGTGTCGTAAGACATAGAAGACACAAAAGATTATTAAAAAAAGCTAGAGGCTTCTACAGCGGTAGAAGAAAACACTTTAGAAAAGCAAAAGAGCAACTTGAGCGCTCAATGGTATATGCTTATAGAGATAGAAAGCAGAAAAAAAGAGAATTCAGAAAACTTTGGATTATCAGAATTAATGCAGCAGCTAGATTAAATGATATTAGCTACTCAAGATTAATGCACGGTTTAAAACTGGCAAATATTGAATTAGACAGAAAAATTTTAGCAGATATGGCGATGAATGAGCCAACAGCATTTGCAAGCGTTGCAGAAGCTGCAAAATCTGCGTTGAAGTAAATCTCCTCCCCTATTTTTGTTTAAGTGTTAGGTAGCAATTTGCTACCTAAGCTGTTATTTAGTATTAACTACTTTATTTATATCCTTAGCTACACTCTCTAACTCTTTAGCAAAACTTTTTAAGAAATTATTTGTTTTGTTTACATCTATGGTTATTTTATCTTTATTAGCTGTAATTCCAATATCTTTTTCATCAATCTTATCAACTTTAGATTTCATTCTTTTTGCTGTATGTTCAAGAGTTTTTCCTAATTTATCAAAAAATGCTTTTGTCTTTTTTGGCTCTATTATAATTTTATCATTTTCGGTAGAGA
>WFYP01000002.1 GCA_015490055.1 Nitratifractor sp. | reverse complement strand
GTAAAAAATCAAAAAAAATTTTGAAATTAAAAGGTGATGTTAAATCTATCAGAGTTGCACAAAATAGAAAAAACTTAGTTCGTTTAGTTATTGATAGTAAAAAGCCTTATGCTATTAGATACTATCAGAAAAATAAGCCTATATTTTATATAGAGTTGCCAAATTCTAAATTAATATCTAACTATAAAAAAAGTGTAGAGTCAAAAAGTTTAACTAAGCTAACTTCGCCCAAAAAACTTTTTTCTTATGTATCTAAAGAAGCAGTAGGCAATGCTGCTAAAGTTATAGAGACTTCATATAGTACAAATTTAAAACATAGATATACAATTATGATTGACCCTGGTCATGGAGGTAAAGACTCTGGCACTTATTGGCATGGATATAAAGAGAAAACATTGGTTTTAAGAATTGCAAAAAAAGTTGTTCGCCGCTTAAAGAATTTAGGATTTAAAGTAGAAATGACACGAAGCAATGATAGATTTATTTCTCTCGGTGGTAGAATTAGAAAGGCTAATAGAGATAAAGCAGATTTGTTTGTATCTATTCATGCTAACTCAATTTCTAATAAAAAAAGAGTTAATTTAGCAAGAGGAATAGAGACATATTTTCTACAAACTACAAGAAATGCAAGAGCAAAACGAATTGCAGCAAAAGAGAATAGAGAAATTTTAAAAGGTAAAGATAGTGCTACAAAAAAAGTGTTATTAAATGCTGTCTTTACAGGTCCTAAAATTGCACTCTCTAATAGGTTAGCTATAGATGTACAAGAACATATGTTGGCTAATTTAAGAGCACACTTTAAAGGTGTCAAAGATGGTGGAGTAAGAGGAGCACCATTTTATGTATTGGTTGGTGCAGAGATGCCAGCAATTCTTATAGAAACTGGTTATCTCTCTAATCCAAAAGAGAGAGCAAGACTTTTTAATCCAAAATATGAAGATTTACAAGCTAAAGGTATTGTTGAAGGGATTGTAAGATATCTTCAAAATAGAGAAAAAGAGATGGAGTAAATTGGGATTTAGGATTTAGTGGTTGTGATTGCTAGGAGTATTAAATGCTTATACTCCTATTTGTATGCTAGAAGCTGTATCTAAATCCTAAACTTGTTGTATATGTCTTTTTTTCTGAACCTTCGTATGTAAATTTTTTTTCTGCTACAATAGCTATATCGTTTCTTATATTATATTCAACACCTGCTGCTACATTTGTGTAGATATCAATAATAGATTGAGGGTCTTCTTGATAATTAACATATTTTAATCCAGCACCACCCAAAATATACATACTAAATGGACTTGGGTTGTCTAAATACCATAATACATTCATTCCACCTTTTAAAATAGTAGTTGTTTTACCTGAATCTACATATTTAGCCGAAGGTGTATATTCCATAGCATACTGTAATGTATCTATTGAAAAGTTAGAAAACTGTATGTCATTCTGATTGTATCTTATGTCAAAAGATGATGTATTTCCTAATGCTGATTCGTTTGAATTATTATCGTAATTAACAAATAGATAATAAGAGTTAGGATACAAATTATGGTCTGCTGCTGTAGCCAAAGTTGTAATTGTAGCCATCGATAGAATTATGTTTTTGAGTTTCATTTTGAACCCTTTATATGGATTTTACCCCAAGTATAACATAATTTCTTTAATTTGATACTAAAAAATATATAAAAAGTTAATATTTTTTAGTAAAATAGGGCATTTTATGAGTTAGCTACTACATTTATCCAGTAATCTATATGTCTTAACTCTTTTTTTAAAGTAGTAGCTCCTCCATGTCCTGGTAGTACTTGCTTGTTTTGTTTAAATGTTTTAACATTTTGCAAGCTTTTTAGCATATCTTTTGAGCTAGAGTATGGAAAATCCCATCTGCCAATAGAGCCATCGAATAGAAAGTCTCCACTAAACCATACATCTTTATACTCTATTGCACTACAACCTGGTGTATGCCCTGGGAAGTGCCAAAATGTAAACTCTACACCATCTATTTTTATCTTTTGATTATGTTTAACTAAAGTTGTGGCTTTAGATTTTGGTGTTCCATAATTAAATGGGTCTTTCTCTAGCATAAAGGCATCGTCTATTGGGCAGTAGATTGGTATGTTTAATTTTTCGCTTAACTCTTTGTTGCTCCATACATGGTCGAAGTGCCCGTGTGTGTTTAGTATTGCTACTGGATTTTTACAATTTTTAACCACCCACTCAGTTGCATCTACTCCTGGGTCTATAATATAATCTTTATTATCTACACTTAATATATAGCAGTTTGTTTGGTACTGCCCCATTGGCTTAACTTTTATTTGCATAAGATATAATACTCCTTATGGACTTTTATAGCGAATTAGAAATAGCACTATTTAGTGCAGATATTAACACAAAAGAGCTTATAGTAAATAGGGCAATTTCATATTGCTTACGAACAGATGAGCATGTATGCAGTTTTGAGCCAAAAGTTCAAGAAGAGCCTTCATATGCACAAATTTGCAAAATTGTTCCACCAAAAGAGTTACCTAAACGCAAAGATTTTAACTCTAAAGATGGGCTTATTGCACTTGTACACTCAATAACTCATATAGAATTTAGCGCTATAGATTTAGCAATAGATGCTGTTTATAGGTTCCCAAATATGCCAACAGATTATAAGCTAGATTGGCTAATAGTAGCACAAGATGAGATAAGACACTTTAGAATGTTACTAGAAATTTTAAATAAATTAGGTGCCGAGTATGGAGATTTGCCAGTGCATAAAGGGCTTTTTGAAATGGCATACAAAACTAAGCAAAACATAATTGAGAGAATGGCAGTAATTCCTAGATATTTCGAAGCTAGTGGCTTAGATGTTAATCCTAAAATAACGGCTAAGTTGCAAAACTTTAAAAGTAACCCAATAGTTGCAGAGCTTTTAGAAGCATTAGATATTATATATAATGAAGAGATAGACCATGTAAGTAAGGGTGATTTGTGGTTTAAATATCTTTGCGATATTGAAAATAGTGATTATCAAGATAGATATTTAGAGATTATCAATAAATACAAATTAATAGGTAGAGCTAGTAATTTTGATATAGAGGGTAGAAAGAAAGCAGGTTTTAGTTGCTCTGAATTAATAGCTCTTGGTGCTAAAGAGTGTAGTTAAAATATGAGCTTTAAAAACTCTGCAATACTTTTAGCTTTAACTTGTATTTTAGCTTGGAGTTTTATTCCATTAGTCTCTAAATTTGGGCAAATTCATATTGATAGCTTACAGTTTCTCTTTTGGACAAATGTTT
>WFYP01000001.1 GCA_015490055.1 Nitratifractor sp. | reverse complement strand
TATATAAATAGTATTAAAAGTAATGATGAACTTAGTGATGACCCAGCAAATAATTTTTTATATCTTTTTGGGTGCACTTTACTATCATCACATTGACAATATATACCTGCATCTACAGTTAAATTTTTATCGCCTGTTGATAAATTTACAAGATGACTCCAACCATTATCACCAACATCACTATCGGCACTATCTGAACCTTGGTCTTCTTTTGTAAATAGGTATGTATCTGGTTGTTCAAATTTTACTTTATATTTCCCAGCCTTTAAACCACAAAACATATATTTACCTTGAGAATCTGTTTTTGTGGTAGCTAAAAAATTACCATTTTCATCGTATAAATCAACCTTTATACCTACAACTCCAGGCTCTCCTGCATCTTGAATACCATTTAAGTTACTATCTAGCCACATAAAATTACCTAAGCAAGCACCAACTACACCTATATATCCACTTTTTGTAGTATCACTCGTATCATTTACCGTACCACCTTCGCTTGTAGCTGTTACTGTTGCTTGGTTTTCATACTCGCCTTCTTGCACAACTCCATCTTTACTACATGTCATACTCTCATTTACATCAAGTTCTGTTTTAGGACATGTAATATTTCCCTCTTTGTCATCGACTACTCTAATGTTAGTTAATTTAACATTACCGATATTTTTAACTATATAATCCCAAGTTACTTTGTCACCAACATTTAACTTAATTTTAGAAGTAGAGTTTGTCTCTTGTCCATTTGTAAGTTTTTTAATATCTATTCTAGCTACAACTCCATAGTAATTACTTGGATATTCATCTGTTAAATTTTTATCTGGGCTAGAACCAGTTACTGTACCCATATTTGAATATAAACCCTCTTTTGCTATACCCTCTTTAACACACTCCATATTCTCACCAGGTTCTAAAGAGCTTTGTGGACAACTAATATTGCCCTCTTTATCATCAGTAACTTTAATATTATTAATTGTAACTTTTGTACTATCATTATATACAACATACTTCCAAGTTACTTTATCGCCAACTTTAATTTTTGGAATATCGCTCTTATTTTGCACTAAAACACCATTAGTGTATTTTTCTAAATGAAGTTGAGCACAAACTTTACAAATTAAACCTGCATCTAATTCACCACAATCGCCTGCTTTTAAATAAACAGAGTCACTTCTCCAAGGCCAATTAACAATATCGCTATCTTTTGTATCATCGTTACCTTTATTTTGCAGTGTAAAATCAGGATAGTTTTGTGGTAAATCAATTTTAACAGTATAGTTTGCATCAGGCTCAAGGTTATTAAAACTATATTTACCTTCTCCTTCGCCTTTTGTTAATACCATCTCTCCTGTATCTTCACCATTTTTATAAAGATGTACACGAATTCCTGCAATTCCTTGTGCATTTTCATCTTGTATGCCATTTAAATTTTTATCCCACCATACAGTTCCATCAAGAGATGCCATTGTATCTGAGCTACTATTTCTGGTAATAGTAACCTTTGCATTTAAAAATGTAAATGATAATATAACTCCCAAAAGGAAAACAAATAACTTTTTCATACCAAACCCCTTAATTACTTTATCTTTCAAAATTATAAGGAATAATGGAGCTTTTATCTAAATATATTTCAGTATGAAATGTTAAAAGAATTTAAAATTGCAGTAGAAAATAGATTAAACAGTATCAAATGTCTATTTGTAGGCTTTTGAAAGAAGCCAATGCATAAACATAATTTGTGCAAAGATTGGAGCAAAAATATTTAAAATTGGAATATAGTTAAATAAAGATGCAATAATGGCAACTATCCAGATAGATTTATAACCTTTGTAATCTTTTTCGCTCTCTACAAACAAAGAAGATACATCATAAAATGTTGGCTCTTTTAATAGTATTGCCCAAAGAATTAACATTACAATTTGCCCTAAAATCGGTACAAATAGTAGTGGCAAAAATAGTATAAGAAGCACTATAAAAATTGCACTAGCTTTTATATTGTAAATTATAGATTTTGTAACTTTAGAGTTATCTTTGCCTTCAATTCCATACTCTTTTTTAGCCAACTTTAAAAGCAGTTTTGGGCTGTATAGCGAAGTTAAAATAGATATTACAACAATTATTAAACCATATGCTACAATTAAAGCCCCTAAAAAAGAGCCACTACTCTGAACAATAGCAAAGTGTCCAATAAAAGGAATATGTGCAACTAATGAAGCAACTAAATGGCTAAAACTATTCCAAAACATCCAAAAAAGTATAACCATTATAAAAAAAGCACCAAGCGATACTTTTACAATGAAACCTAAAACTGATGGGCTTAGTATATCTTTTAAACTCTTTAAAATAATTTGCAACATCTATATTCCTTTATGTGGTTGGTAAACCGACCCTACGCCATAACCATTGACAATTAACAATTAACCATCAACAATTTTATGGTCGGTAAACCGACCCTACGCATTAAAAACAATCAACAATCAACGATCAACTACTTATATCCTTGCATAAAGCCAACATAACGAGAAGCTGAAGCGTATAACTCTTTAAGCTCATCATCTGTTAGCTCTCTTACTACTTTTGCTGGGCTTCCTAAAATTAGTGAACGAGGTGGAAACTTTTTACCCTTTGTAACTAATGCACCAGCCCCAACTATAGACTCTTTTCCAATTACTGCATTATCTAAAATAGTTGCACTCATTCCAATTAAGCAAGCATCTTCTATAGTGCAACCGTGTAGCATAACTTTATGCCCTATTGTTACATCGTTTCCAATTATAGTTGGGCTTCCATCGCTTTTGTCTGGTTTTTTGTAGTGTGTTACATGTATCATAGACAAATCCTGAACACTCACTCTATCGCCAATTCTAATTTTGTGTACATCTCCACGAATTACTACACCAAACCAAATTGAGCAATCCTCTCCAATCTTTACATCGCCAATTACAGCTGCTCCTGGAGCTACCCAAGCACTCTCGTCTATTTTTGGTTCTAACTCTTTATATGGCATTATTATCGGTTTCATTAACTCTCCTTTAGTAATTTTTTTGCAAGTTTAGAGATATGTTTAGAGCTACTCTTTTTAGTTAATTTACTAAGTTTACTTACATACTTTTCAAATAACTCTTGCGAATTTACTACCTCTTCGCCTTTTTTAGGCTTTACTTTTCTATAATCTCTATTGTACTGCAACTCATATCTGTGTGTATTGTCTGATAACTGCGTACTTAATATTTGGTATAATCTGTTAGATAACTCTCTATCTTCTATAGGAACCATCAACTCTATTCTTCTATCTAAATTTCTAGGCATTAAATCTGCACTTGCAATATAAGCTTGAATTTTTGAATGCTTAAACCAGTAAACTCTTGGATGCTCAAGATACTTACCCACAATCGAACTAACTGTAATATTTTCGCTAACTCCCTCTACACCAACTCTTAAACAGCAAATACCTCTAATTATTAAATCTATCTTACAACCAGCTATAGAGGCTTTATATAACGCTTTTATAATAGTTTGATCTACTAAAGAGTTTGCTTTTAATATTATATGTCCATCTTTACCATAGCTAGCCTCTTTTTCTATTAATCTAAGCAGTTTTGGCTTTATCTGTGTTGGCGACATATACATATTATCTAATTTCTTATCTGCTGCAAAACCTGTTAATAGGTGAAAAAACTTAGTCGCATCAGAGCTAAACCGTGTATCGGTAGTAAAAAAGCTAATATCTGTATATATTTTTGCTGTAATTGGGTTGTAGTTACCTGTTGCTAAATGTAAATAACTCTTTAGTTCACCATTTTTATGTTTTATAACTTGTGCAATTTTAGCATGCACTTTAAAGCCAGGAATTCCATACACAACATGTGCACCAGCACTCTCTAACTGTTTTGCCCACTTTAAGTTATTCTCTTCATCAAATCTAGCTTTTAGCTCAACTAAAACTGTAACTTGTTTACCACTTCTTACTGCATCTATTAAAGATTTAACGATCGGAGAGTTAGCGCCAACACGATATAACACCATACGAATAGAGAGGGTATCTTTATCATCAGATGCTTCTTTTATAAATTTAACTACCGGCTCAAAACTCTCATATGGATGAAATAGCATTAAATCGCTCTTCTCCATAGCGTCAAATACATCAGAACTATCAAGAGGGGGTAAAGTTCTTGGTACAAAAGCCGGGCTAGCTAAATGTGCTAAATCTTTATCACTAACAATTTGCCAAAAAGCTCCTAAGTTAAGCGGTGTATGTTTATAGTAATATACATCTTTTTCTTTAATATTAAGATGTTTACATAAAAAATTAACTAATGCTTCATCGGCATCACCATTTAACTCTAAACGAACAATGGCACCCTTATTTCTCGAGCGAAGCCCCTCTTCTAAAATTTCTAAAAAATCGTCTGCTTCTTCCTCTTCTATATCTAAATCGGCATTTCTTGTTACCCTAAATGGTGTTGCAACTATAAGTTCAAATCCAGGAAATAACTCGCTTGCAAAATGCTTTACAATAGATTCTACCGGTATAAAGACACTATCTATCTTAATAAATCGAGAGAGTATTCTAGGTACACGAATCAAACCATGCTTTATCTGCCCATCTTTACTTTTTAATTTAAGAGCAAGTCCAAAACTTAAGTTATTCAAATGAGGAAAAGGGTGAGTAGAATCAATCGCAATAGGAATAATAATAGGATATATATGCTCAAAAAAGTGTTTTTTTACCTTCTCTTGAACCCCATCTTCTAACTCTTCATACTTTTTTATAAGCACACCATTTTGCTCTAACTCCTCTTTAACATTTAGATACAACTCTTCAAGTATCTCTATCTCTCCATGAAGATGGCGTCTAATAGATTCCAACTGTCGTAATGGTGTTAATTTATCTGGTCCAGTTTCGTAAACTCCAGCTTTATATAACGACTTTAACCCTGCCACTCTTATCATATAAAATTCATCTAAGTTTGTTCCATAAATAGCTAAAAACTTTAACCTATCTAATGGCAACAAATCATCATATGTTGCTTGGTCTAGTACTCTTTTATTAAATTTTAACCAAGATATCTCTCGATTTATATAGAGTTCTGGAGCGTTTAAATTTATACTCATCAATTTCCTCTTTTCTTAAAATCTAGGGCTCTCCAATGCCATTAAGTTAAGGATATAATATCCATTTAATGAAATTATTTATCAAATAAAATTGATAATCTACCACCGCTGTCATTCCCGTGAAAACGGGAATCTACAATTCTAACTGTCTATAAGTTGCAATTTAAGGGCACCTCTAAAAATAGGTGATACACACAACATCTCTAGCTTTTCTCTAGGCTAGGCACATCTTTGAAGTACTAGCTGGGCTAATACGAAAAGATGTAACGACGCATAGAGGAAAGCTAGAGATGCCCAAAGGGTGGACAATGCAAACGCAATCTTGCACAAGATATTTAAGTCATCTTAGCTTTGGCTAGGATTCATAAATCTCTTGCACAATCTTACATTTGCATTGCCCATTGTGGGTATTACCTATTATTAGAGGTGCCCTTAACTTTTTTGACAATTTAAACTGTGGATTCACGTTTTCACGGGAATGACTCAGTGGCTAGCTTTTAGCTTAGTGCTTTAAGCTTTATGCATTTTACAGAGTTAAAACTCTTAACTTAATGGCACTAGAAGTGCCTCTACCCTAAATGCAAATTATCTTTTTAGCATTTTTCCTCTAATTTCATCTTCGTCTAGCAACTCTTTATCATATTTTACTACCATTACACCTTCGGTTTGGTTAATATAAATATCTGCTATACCCTCTGTAGCTTTTAACTCTGGCAATTTAGAAAAATCGTAATGCTCTTGGTCTAAATATATGCTAGCTCTAAGCCCTGGATTACGCATACCATATATCCACACAGCCCAAAATACCGATACAATAAGTACAAATATAGCAACACCACTAACACTACTTACTTCAAATATCTTACCAGCTAAAGTTGCACCAATTCCCATACCTACATATGCAAAAGTGTTAGCAACTCCTAGTGCAGCACCTTTTTGGTGTGCTTTTGCAAATTTAGATACAAAGCTTTGTAGCAGTGGCTCGAACATATTAAAGCCAATAAAGAAAAATGTTACACCAACACCAAATAACCAAAGCTTAGTACTAAAGCCCATTAAAATAAATGCAATAGCAATTAACGCAATAGAGCTTAAGAAAACCTCTTTACCCTTATTATACTTTTCGCCAAATACCGCTGCTGGTCCCATTGCTACAATTCCAAAAATAACAGCCGGTAGGTAAACTTTCCAAAATTCGCCAATAGGCAAGTGGAAATTGTGTTTTAAAACCATTGGTATTAAGAAAAAGGCAATCGCCATAGTCGAGCTATGGAATAAGAAAGTTATATACATTCTTTTTAAATCTTTATCTTTAAATACACTACTTACTTTTGCCTCTTCTTCGCTAAAGCTGTGTATAATTTTAGGTGGGTCTGGCACGATTGTAAATAGTAACACAATAGATAAAGCTGCCATACCAGCAGTTAAATAAAATAACGATGGCACACCAGCAATACTTCCAACAAGTGGACCAAATACCATAGCAGCAGTAAATGCTAAGGCAATTACCATACCCATAATAGCCATGGCATGACCTCTCTCTTCCTCTTTAACATGGTCGCTTATCATAGCAATAATAACTGAACCAATCGCCCCTGCACCTTGCAAGAAACGCCCAACTAATAGAGTATAAATATTATCAGCCATACCAGCAATTATAGAACCTGCACCAAATATTAAAAGCCCAATTAAAATAGCCTTTTTACGCCCTATCTTATCGCTTAAAATACCAAATGGTACTTGCAAAGCCGCTTGCGTTAATGCATAACCACCAACTGCTAAGCCAATCAATGTAGGTGTTGCACCTGGTAAATTTGTTGCATATGCCGAAAGTACCGACATAACAATAAATAATCCTAAAAATCTAAGTCCGATAATCAAACTTAAATGCCAAACTTTTTTAATAATAGGTTTCATCTCTGTCCTTGTAAATAATTATATGAAATTTTCGTCGTATTATACAGTAACTTTGTGTATAATATGGTGATTATATTAAGATTATATTAAAGATTTATTAATGGAAATAGTAGTAGCAAGTGGAAACAAGGGGAAATTAAAAGAAATCGAAGCATTTTTTGGATGCAAAGTTATAGCTTTTAAAGAGTTGGTAGGCGATTTAGAGATAGAAGAAAACGGCACAAGCTTCGCCCAAAATGCACTTATAAAAGCTAAGGCAATTTATGACTTAATAGATAAAGATAAGTATATAGTAATATCAGATGACAGTGGCATTAGTGTAGAGGCTCTAAATTTAGAGCCAAATATCTACTCTGCAAGATACGCAGGCATTGGTGCAAGCGACAAAGAGAATTTGCAAAAAGTTGTAGATGGCTTAAATGCAAAAAATATAGAGAGCTCAAAAGCTTACTACACAGCCGCTATTGCTATTGTTAGCAAATGGGGCGAGTATGTAGTACACGGCTGGATGCACGGAGATGTAATAAACACTCCAAGAGGCGAAAATGGCTTTGGCTACGACCCTATTTTTATACCAAATGGCTTTAATAAAACTTTAGGCGAGTTAGAAGATGATGTAAAAAAAGAGCTTTCTCACCGAAGCAAAGCCTTAAATTTAGCAAAACCAATAATCGATATGTTAGGAAGACGAGCAGATGACTAAAGAGCAATTTTTAAACGACACTCAGAAAATTTACGACAAACTTAGTAGCAACCAAGCTAAATTAAATAGCTATTTCGACTTAGCAAAAGGCAAAGAGCATAAAGAGGCAGAAGAGTTAGTAGATAGATTTTTAGAACATATCGGCTTAAATAAAAGCAAAGATAGCGTAGTAGCATCTCTAAGCTACCTTATAAACCTGCGAGAAGATAGCTTAGAGCAATTTATGAACCAAGAGGGTTTGACTCAACAACAAATCGATACTAAACTAGAGTTAGCTTATATATTTAACTCTAAACTCTACTTAGAGCGTTTTGAAGAGCTTATAAACTATATAGAAGCAAACTCTCTATTGACGCCATTTTACAGAGCCATAATTAGTGGAGTACACAGCGTTGGCGAGAGTATTACAAAGTGGCAAAGCAGATGGCGTGGGCATATTATAAATGGCATAAACCGCGACCTTTTCGAAGCCTTTAAGGGTGATGAAGAGAAGATTTTTGAAATGCTAGAGGCTAAAAAGCTGCTAGATTGCAAAAATGGCAAAATAGCCGATAGATGCTACTCTGTACTTGTAAACGAAAAAGATGGATACAAGCGATTATCATACGCAGATGCCTTTAAGCAAGAGGTTTTAGAAGTGGCACAACGATTAAATATTTTAATAGACACCTTGCTAGATTTAGAAGATGAAACTTACAATCAAAAGCAGGAGTGGATAGCCTATTTTATCGCCCTAAAAGAGGCATTTTTGCACACTAACCCAGACGAGCTAGTAAGCCTATGGGCAGATGTAGATAGAGCTTGGATGAAGATAACAACACCTATCCAAGTAGGACACCCACTAGAGTATTACGAAGATAAATACCGAAAAGCAGTAGCCCTAGAGTGGGATTTACGAGTTATAAACCCACAAATGCAAAAGAGCTCCGATACAAAAGAAAACATCAAAAAAATGGCTTACGAATTAGCGACTGAATTTGGCGAAGAAGCAAAGCGTGTGATTGCTAAAAACTTAGTACAAGTAGATAATGCACAACTATATATTGGGCAACCAGCCTTGTATTATGGGGCTGAACTAAATGGGCTATTCTCTGCACAAGTAGTACCAAACGACGAAGAGGTATCAAGCGAGCTTGGTAAAAAGATTTTTGCATATGTAGATTTTGTACGCGAGGGGAAAATTAGCAAGCCAATAATGCAGTTAAGCGTAAACACCTTTGGCATAGACTTTATAAACAAACAACGAGCTCTTATCGAGAAAAACCCAAAACTCTGGAACAGAGTTTACGACATTAGCACAATCGGGCACGAATTTGGACACATTTTATGGATAGATAGCGACACCGAAGTAGCAATGAACAAAAGCGGACAATTCAAAAATATAGAAGAGTTCAAAGCCACAACTGGTGGGGTAATGGCATTTTTTAGCAATGAAAAGCAAGATTTAAAAGAGCCATTTATAGACGATATAGTAAGCCGAGCCATAGGCTTAATGGCATGGCGAGAAGTTGGCGAAGTATTGCCATACTACTGCGAAGGTTTAATACACCTAGAGCTACTTTTTGAGAGCAAACTTTTAAAATTAAATGGTGATATGGTTGAAATTGACTACTCAAAATACAACAATTTTAAAGAGATATACACCCAAGCATACAGAGAGTTAGCAAAAAACTACCTAAACAAAACCGACGCCAACGAATTTTTAAAACTATTCACAATAAAAGAGGGCAAAGATTACTTGCCAAAAACAGAAAAGGTGCGAGATTTCGTACAAAACTACTACCAAGAGTACAAACATATAGGAAATCAAGTAGCTAAAGAGTTTATGTAGCTATTTAGTTAATAGTTGATGGTTGATAGTTTATAGTTTGGAATGGGTATATTTGTAGGGGACGACCTATGTGTCGTCCCTTAAATTTAAATGGTTGAATATACTTATTTGCTCTAATATATTATTTACTGAAGTTACAGACTATATACAAAATTTAAATATTGATCTTATTTTCTAAATTGGATAGTTTTTTATCAGTTTGAGCTTGCGGGACGACACATAGGTCGTCCCCTACAAAATTTCAACAGACTAAGAAGTTCTCTGCTTTAAATTCATTAAAGCAATTCCAATAGATATAAACAATCCACCAGTCGCTCTACTTATCCATGTCATTACATTCCCTTGTTGTAGCCATATTTTTGAGCGTTTAGCTAACAGACCATAGAGACATAAGCTAGTAAATGATATAGTTAAAAATATTGCTGTCATTATTAGAAATTGGGGAGCTATTGCTCTGTTTATATCTAAAAATTGTGGGAATATTGCTGTAAAAAATATTATTGGTTTTGGATTAGTTACGGCAACCAATAGAGCCTCTTTAAAATATGAAAATTTGCTTCTGTTTATGTATGTTTTAGTATCATCAAAATGCAAACCACCTTTGTTTACTAAAAATTTATAACCTAAATATATAAGGTATATAGCACCTACAGATTTAACTATCATAAACAGTAGTGCAGAGGTTTTTATAAGTGTACCTAAACCTAAAATAGAAGCTGTCGAGAGTATCCCCAAGCCCAAAACATTACCAAGTGCCGCTGATACAACAACCTTCATATCACTTCTTAAGCCATTTACAACTGCTAGCAAAACCGCTGGACCTGGGCTCGTGATATAAAAAAACGCTACTGTAGTATAAAGCAATAGAGTATCTAAATTCATAATATCTCCTCAATAAAAGATATTATATCATACTAAGATTTAGCTTTTCTCATCTTTTTAGTTGAGTTAGAGAACTGTATTAAGTCGTCTGTTGTTTTTACATATGGGGGTAAGTGTTTAAAGCACTCATGCATTATTTTCATAGATGCTATGGCGTCGCTATATGCTCTATGGTGTGTTCCCAAATCTAAATTGAGAGTTTCGCAAAGTCCAACTAATCCATATTTTGGGCTCTTTATTGTGCGTTTTGCCAACTCTATTGTACACATTTTGGCATTTCCTATACTTCCTAAGCCAAATCGTTTAAATGAAGCACTTAAGAAGGTATAGTCAAAACCAACATTATGGGCTACAAATACAGCATCTCCCATAAATTTTTTTAGCATTCTTAGAGCCTCTTTTCGAGTTGGTGCATCCACTAAATCTAGCAAGGTAATACCTGTTAGCTCTATAATATTTTGTGGCAAATAGGCACACGCTACGAAAGTTTCAATTCTATCTATAATTTCTCCATTTTTAACCTTTACGCCACCAATTTCGATAACTTGCGAACGCCCAGGTTTTGAGCCATTTGTCTCTATATCTATAACAACATACTCTTGCTCTTTGTAGCTAGTTTTCATTGGTTTATAGCAGTAGCCATTTAGTTTTTCTTCTATAGGATAGCCTGAAGCTTGAAGTAATTGGGCTATTGTAAAGCCATCTTCGCTAAGTTGTGTATGCTTTTTTACTAATGCGTAAAATGTATCGTAATCTAAGAAACCTCTATTTTTTCTAAAAGCCAAGGTTAATGGCTCATAAAGACTTTGCATTTTTTATAAATTCTTTCACTTTGGAATAATCTTTTCTACCCTTAATAGCCTCTACTCCGCTACTTACATCTACGCCGTAAAAACCAAAACCTCTTAACTGCTCTAAATTGCTAGGCTCTAATCCACCCGCAATTATAATTTGTGAACAATCTTTGCCTTTAAACCACTCTAAATTAAGTCTCTTGCCACTACCACCGTAAGCTTCACTATAAGCATCTACAAGGCGGTATCCACTAAATTTATCTATATCTTCAGCCGATTTTGCTCGAATAACCGGCATTGTCTTAAAATCTATTGAGTTTAAAAACTCTTCGCTAACACCAAAGTGGATTTGTGCAATATCAATTCCGCTTAACTTGGCACCCTGCTCTATCTGCTCTTTGCTATGCTCTACAAAAAGCCCCAACTTTGTAACAAAGGGCGGAAGCTTCTCTATAATTTTAGCACAATTTTCATAAGTTATAAACCTAGGTGATTTTTCGTAAAATACAAAGCCTAAAGCATCTGCTCCAGCTTCGCATGCATACATTGCATCGTCGTAATTGGTTAAACCACAAATTTTAACGCGTGCCAATTTTAAACTTTCAACGACTCTATGGCTGTTTTAACACCCTCTGGATGCTTAAATACATAACTTCCGGCAACAACAATATCTACACCTGCATCTTTTAAAAGAGTAACATTTTTATCGTTTACTCCACCATCAACTTCTATTAAGCAATTTGGATTTCGCTTATTTATTAACTCTTTTAATCTACTCGCTTTCTCAATTACACTTGGTATAAACTTTTGTCCGCCAAAGCCTGGGTTTACACTCATTAAAAGTACCATATGCAAATCTTCTAGCAAGTATTCTATGCTCTCTATAGGAGTATGTGGGTTTAGTACTACCGATGGTTTTATACCTAAATCTTTTATTTTATGTACCAATCTGTGAGCGTGATTTTCGCTTTCTATATGAAACGATATAATCTTGGGCTTAATTGGTGCAAACAAATCAACAAAAAAGCTATTATTCTCTACCATTAAGTGTACATCTAGTGGCTTAGTAGCAGCTTGTGCAACTGCCTCTACAACAACAGGTCCTATTGTTAAATTTGGAACAAAGTGCCCATCCATAACATCAACATGCACTAAATCGCAACCACCATCGCAAATAGCTTTAACATCACGAGCTAAATTGCCAAAATCGGCAGATAATATACTTGGAGCAACTAACATTTATTACCTTTAATAAAAATTACAAAATTATACCAAAATTAACTTCTATATAATAGAGTAGCATATTAAAATGAAATATGGTAGAATTATGAACTGAAGTTATTAACTGAAGTTATTAAAAAGGATTTATCATAGATATTTTTACTATTATTTTATTGCTATTTATTTTAATTGCATCTATTCTTGGATATGCATACTACTTAAAAGATAAAAACCAAGAGTTAGCAAAAATAGAGCAAGGTTTTTGTCCAAAATGCAAACATAATACTATAGAGCTTGTAGATATAAAAGGTGGTGGTTGCTCCCCAAAAATTATGACTTATGTATGCAGTAGTTGTGGCTACGAGAATAGTTTTTCAAAAGACTCTAACTGTTCTATTTAGTCTAAAACAATTTCGAATATATTTTCTTGAGTCTCTTTGTTATATCTATATCGAAGTGTATAATCTAATTTTTCGACAATATTAGCAACAATATATAACCCCAAACCAAACCCTGCTGAGCGTTTTTCCTCTTGAGAAAATGGCTCTGTATAGTAAGATAAATCTTCTTTTAATTTCTCTCCTTTAGATTTAACCATTATTTTATTTCCAATTACATCAACAGTTGCAAAATTATCATTACTATATTTAATAGCATTATCTATCAAATTTTTAAGCACAAGTGCCAAAAGAGACCTATCAGTATATATTTTGCAATCTACAAAATTAAATTTATAATATTTTGGCTCTTTTAAAAGTAAACTTTTTGTTTTTTCAAAAACAGAACTTAAAAGCCAATTCTGCTTTTCTGGATTAAAAGTGTACATAGTTATTCTCTCTATTTGAGCCAAATCTTCTATAAGTTCATTCATTCTATCAAAAGAGCGAATTAATACACCCTTTGCCATCTCATCTTCTACTGTATCTGCCACAATACGGCTAGTTGTAATAGGAGTCTTTAACTCGTGCATTATGTTTCTCATAAATAGATTTTTAGAAGATATTAATTGTCTAATATATTTAATTGCCTTATCAAAACTCTTGGCAATTTTAGCAATTTCATCATCGCCATCATAAGTTATCTTTACATTCAAATCACCACTTGCAAACTGTTCAATTTGCTTGTGTAGCCTTTTTAATGGTAGCAATTTTTTTATAAGCATAATATATAAAATAATTATAAACAGTAACAAAATAAGAGCAATAGTAAATATAAGTTGAGTAGTATAATCTAAAATATGCTCATCTTTCAGCATTAAATTATAACCCGTTCTCTCTATATA